>CACYFH010000009.1 GCA_902773635.1 uncultured Ruminococcus sp.
TTGGCTGGAAATCTCCGCGAGAGTTTCTTGACCGCTTCTTACATACTGGAGAGGTCATTCTTTCTTGATGTGTAACACATCATTGACAAACCTACACTACCAACCACCAACAAAATTGTTACAATACTTGAATTTCCTTATCCTGTAGGTTATAATAAAACAAATATGCCCACAAATCTTCATCGGAAATAAGGAAATGAAATGAAAAAGTTTTTCACCATATTGATCTGCAAGCTCCTGCGCTTTGTCGGCAAGCTGATCGGCAAGGGCAGCAGCATGCCCGGACAGGTCGCCTTGAAGCTCTGTCCCGATATCCTAAAGCGCATCGAGCTGCCGCAGTATATCATCGCCATCACCGGCAGCAACGGCAAGACCTCGACCGTCGAGATGATCGCCCACATCCTCACCGCCGCGGGCAAGACCGTCGCGTGGAACCGTGAGGGCTCCAACCAGATCGAGGGCGTCACCACGATGGTGCTCTCGAACGCCACTCTCTCGGGCAAGGTCAAGAGCGACATCCTCCTGATCGAGAGCGACGAGCGCTACGCGCGCAAGACCTTCCGCTACATCAGCCCGACCCATTACGTCATCACCAATCTCTACCGTGACCAGCTCACCCGCAACGGTCATCCGGAGTTCGTCTTTGAGGCGATCCGGGACAGCATCCATGACGACACCCGCCTCATCCTCAATGCGGACGACCCGCTCGTCTCCGTGTTCGGACATGACAAAGAGGATGTGATCTGGTTCGGCGCGGACAAGCTCTCCACCGATACGGACACTCTCGTCGGACGCTACAACGACGGCGTGTACTGCCCGATCTGCAAGGAGAAGATGACCTACTCCACCTATCACTACAATCACATCGGCAACTACCGCTGTACCTCCTGCGGCTATCACCGCGAGGATACCGACTACACCCTCACCGCAGTCGATATGCAGAAGGGCGAGATCGAGATCAACGGCAAGTATCATATCTCCCTCGCTCTCAAATCCCTCTATAATATCTACAACATCCTCGCCGCCTTCACGGTCGCGTCTCTCGTCGGTATCGACGGCGCCGTGATCGCTGAGAAGATGAACGACTATGTTTTGAAAAACGGACGCGTCATCCAGTTCAAGCTCGGAAGCAGAAAGGGAACGCTCCTGACCTCCAAGCATGAGAACAGCGTCTCCTACGACCACTCTATCCGCGTCGCCTGCGCATGCGAGGAGGGCGCCGACGTCATCATCATCGTCGACGCGATCTCCCGCAAGTACTTCACCGGCGACACCTCGTGGCTCTGGGATATCAACTTCGACGCGCTGAATGATGATAACATCCATGATATCGTCCTCGCAGGCGCCTACGTCAACGACCTCGCCGCCCGCTTCTCCTACACCGACATCCCGCAGGAGAAGATCCGTCTGTTCGAGGATATCCATGAGGCGGCGGCTTACCTGAACAGCGACCGCAAAGAATACATCTACGCGATCACCTGTTTCTCCGATAAGGGAAAATTCCTGTCCGAAGTGGAGGAGGTTTAAGATGAAGCTGCTGCATTTGTATCACGATATCATGAACCTCTACGGCGACTACGCGAACGTCAGCGCCATGCAGAGGATCCTTGAAAAGAGCGGGGAAGAGGTCGCGATCGATCATATCAGCCTCTGCGAGAAGGCGGAGCTCTCTGTCTACGACTTCATCTTCATCGGCTCCGGCACGGAGAAGAACCAGAAGGTTGTGCTGAACGATCTTCTGCAATATAAGGACGCACTGAAAAGCTATATCGAATCGGGAAAGGTCCTGCTCATGACCGGCAACTCCTTTGAGCTTCTCGGCAAGAGTATCACCGACGGCGCGGGAAAGCGCTATGAAGGGCTCGGGCTGTACGACTTCACCACTTCTGAGAAAAGCGGCGAGCGCATGACGGCGGATATCATCTGCACCGCCGATTTCCTCTCCGAGCCCCTCGTCGGCTTCATCAATAAATCGAGCGAGCTCAGCGGTATTTCCGCCCACCTGTTCCATACGCAATTCGGCGTCGGCGATAACGCTGCCGACAAGACCGAGGGCGTCCGCGACAAGAACTTCTTCGGCACGCATATGATCGGACCCATCCTGATGAAGAACCCGCACTTTTTATCATACCTCGCCGCCCTGATTCTGGGCAGAGAGCCTGAGACCGCTCACCTTTCCTATGAGCGCAAGGGCTATGAGATCACACTGCGCAAGCTCACCGAGCGCGCGCAGGGATAACGGAGGAACGCTTATGGCAATGTCAGCCACCAAATGGCTTCTCAATAAGTTCAAGGACGTCAACCGCGACCGCCTGAACAAGCACCTGGATACCATCCAGCAGAACACTGGCAAGAGCAGATTCTACATCCGCATGGATATGATGTGGAATTTCCTCACCCGCGGCACGGGCTATACCGATTACTTCCGCTGCAATTTCATCGAGCTGAGCAATAAGGAGAAGGACACCTTCGCGACCGCGAAGCGCTTCTATAAGCTGCTCGCCTACCTCAACAGCGAGGAATACATCGTTGTCCTCTCGGACAAGCTGATCTTCAACGAGGTGTTCCGCGATTATCTCCACCGCGACTTCATCAACCTCCGCAAAAGCTCCGTAGACGATTTCAGAGAGTTCCTCAAAACAAAGACCACCGTTTTCGCGAAGGAGACCCACGGCGAGGGCGGCCACGGCATCACCAAGTACGCCGTGAAGGATATCACGGACGTCGAGAAGCTCTACGACGAATTGAAGCAGAAGGGTCAGCTCCTCGTCGAGGACGCGATCATCCAGCACGACGACCTCAACGCGATCAACCCCTACGTCGTCAACTCCTTCCGCATCATCACGCTCTATAAGGACGGCAAGGCGCACCTGCTTGCCAACGCTCTCCGCATCAACCAGGACGACGCGGAGGTCATCGGCTGTACCAACGACCTCTATTTCAGCCTCGGCGCCGACGGCAGGATCGACAGCAACGTCGTCGATGACTACGGCAAGGTCTACGACACTCACCCCATGACCGGCGTGAAGTTCAAGGACGTGTAGATCTCGGGGGTGGCGGTAGCCTTCGATATGTGCGTCGAAGCCCATCAGCGCATCCCTCAGGTGCGCTATATCGGCTGGGACGTCGCCTTTTCCGTGAACGGTCCCGTACTGGTCGAGGGCAACGAGTACCCCGGCTACGGACTTGTCCAGCATTTCGCCTTGAAGAATAAGCGCACCGGCCACCTCAAAGAGGTCGCCGACATCCTCGGTGACGAGTACAAGAACATCAAGCTGTGATTCTTCTAGTTGGGAATAATACAGAATATTGTAGGGCGGGGGCTTGCTCCCGCCGAAACTTTTCATATAGATCTGTTCTATATGCGAAGCAAATGAGCTTGATCTGCTTCGCAAAATAATGACAGAAAACTGAAAGGTCTCGGCGGGAGCAAGACCCCGCCCTACATAGTTTCACCCGCTTTCCCTGATCTCGATAAACGGATAATCCTTCTTCATCAAGCTGCATATTTCTTTTACAGAACTATCTTCTCCGCAAATACAGACCATCCCGACGCCCCTGTGCCGCTGACAGATCCGCGCCGCCGCTCTGATCTGCGCCTCCGCGCTGTCGGGCGTGAGACCCTCGACGATCAGCGTCAGCCCTTCCTTCACGCGGTACGTCCTGTCGAGCATCGCACCGATAAACGTGCACAGCCCGATGATCGCGAAGAAGATCAGGATCACCATACTCAGTATGTACATTCGATCACCTCATTTTATCATATGCTTTGAAAACAGATGGGTGCATAAACCTTGCGTGTTTGCAAATACTTCTATTATCGGACATCCGATAATCATATATGAGGTGAACACTATGCAGAATAAGAGTAATGAAGCGAATCCCAGCATCCGCTGCAGCGTAGAGGACTGCCGCTACCATTGCGGCGAGGTGGACTACTGCTCACTCGACTCCATCAAGGTCGCGTCCCATGAGCAGAACCCGACCGAGAAAACCAGCGTCGACTGCCGCTCCTTCGAGTGCCGCGGAACCTGCTGATCATCCCCTCGGGGATGATACATAAGGAACGAATAGAGAATAACGAATAAATAATATTCCGCTCAAAACGCGGACAAGAAGGGTAAAGGCTCCCTTTGGTAAAGGGAGCTGTCCCCGCAAGGGGACTGAGGGATTGCATAAACTGATCGAGCGTTAGCGAGAAACATTTTTAAATATACTGTTGTTATGCCGACCCTGTCGGCTTTTTTTATGCCCGTTTGCACCTTCACCCGACTGCATCATAGTATAAGGTGTATTCTATGACGAGGTGAGCGAATGAAGATTGCGGTGATCGGCGGCGATAAGCGGATGCTTTTCGCGGCGCGGGCTTTTGCGGACGACGGTCATGAGGTCGCTGTAGCGGGCTTTGATGACTTGACGAGCCTATGTGAGATCAGAATATTGTCCGTGGCGGACGCGGTAAGGTGGGCGGATATCATTATCCTGCCGGTGCGACCGGTGAAGGACGGCTTTCTCAACGCGCCGTTCACAAAAACGGAGTTTCCCATCACCGACCTGCTCGACAGAGTAGGGGAGAAGCCGATCTTCGCGGGTGGGATCGAACCCCTGAAACCGTATGCAAAGGGTAAGCTGTGCGACTACGCGGCGCTCGAGTACTTCTCCCTCTACAACGCGGAGCTGACCGCCGAGGGAGCGCTCTCGATCCTTTTGAGCGACTACGAGGATTCCGTGTTCGGCACGAAGATTCTCGTGACCGGCTACGGACGGATCGGCAAGCTCCTCTCCGCACAGCTCCATTGTCTCGGCGCAGAGGTCACCGTCGCCGCGCGGAAGGCGCTCGACCGCGAGCGTGCGGAGCTCAGCGGTCTGCCCGCGGTCGATTATCCCGATATTGATCACAGCGCCTACCCGGTGATCATCAACACCGTGCCCGCCTTGGTACTCGACCGAAAGGCGGTCGACCGCATGCGCGAGGACGTTTTCCTGATCGACCTCGCGTCCGCCCCGGGAGGGGTCGATTTCGCCCGCGCAAGGGAGCGTGGACTGAGCGTGATCCACGCCCTCTCCCTCCCCGGCAAGACCGCGCCCTACGCCGCCGGCCGCGTGATCAAGAACGCCGTCATGAATATACTTTCCAAGGAAATACCCTTGATTTAAAGGAGGAAAACGGTGGAAAAGATTACTTTGGGCTATGCGATGACCGGCTCCTTTTGCACCTTTGATAAAAGTATCCGCGAGATGGCGCGCCTGCGCTCCATGGGCTGTGAGCTTCTGCCGATCATGTCGGAGAACGCCTACGCGACCTCGACCCGCTTCGGCAAGGCGCGGGATATCGTCTCTCGCGTGGAGGATATCGCCGGAAAGAGCGTGATCCATACCGTTCCGGGCGCGGAGCCGATCGGACCGAAGCACCTGTGCGACGCGCTCGTCGTCGCTCCCTGTACCGGCAACACCCTCTCGAAGATCGCTCTCGGGATCACCGATACCCCGGTGACGATGGCGGTAAAGTCCCAGCTCCGCATCGGCGCGCCGGTGCTCCTGTGCGTCGCGAGCAACGACGCCCTCGGCGCCTCCGCGGAGAACCTCGGCAGGCTCCTGAACCGCAAGAATATCTATTTCGTCCCGCTGTCTCAGGACGATCCGGAGAACAAGCCGAACTCGCTGGTCTCTCATTTCGACCTGCTCCCGCAGTGCGTGGAGCTTGCGCTCAGCGGCAAACAGCTCCAGCCGATCTTTCGATAAACTGACCTATATGCACTCATTGAGAAGCCCCGAGCAATCGTGCTCGGGGTTGCTTGTAGGGCGGGGGTACCCCCGTTGGGGGAATGTCCGAAGGACAAGGGGAGGAGCCGTCTCCGGCGAGGAATGCTCCCGCCGAATGCTTTTCCAATAGATGAAGTTTTTATGCGTAGCATATCAAGCTCGTCTTGCTTCGCTTATTCGAAAATAAATCTGAAACGTTTCGGCGGGAGCAACCCCCGCCCTACGCTCACACTGATAGCCCCATTCCAAAACATTTGACTTTTCTGCCTGTACTTATTGAATTGCGTAACATTTTATGGTACAATACACATTTAGAACATGAATCTACAGCGGATCGCACCTTCCCATCCGCGTCAGGAGGTAACCTGTGTATTACTGCAAAACCTGTAAGGCGCTGTGCTACGGCGACAGCCTGCAATATGACGGCTGTAAGCATAAGCTCGTCGAGCTCAGAGACGTCAACGAGCCTGTCCGCCTTTGCGTGATCGGCGGAACGGAGCGTGCGCTCCTGACCGGCATGCTGCGGGACGCGGAGATCCCCTTTTTGGAGGAGAACGTCCAGCCTCAGGGCGTCGCGAACGAGACCGTCACCGGCTTTGACGTGAAGCTCTCCAACATCAGCCTGCTCGTGCCCTTCTCGGCGCTCCCCAAGGCGAGTGAGCTTCTAAGCTCCCTTGAAACGGTGGAGAACACCGTCGAGCCGCATATGGAGCAGATCAAGGCGGAGATCACCCGCCTGACTAGCGCCAAAAAAACAGAGGACAAGCCCATGAGCCCCGCCCTTCGCACGACGGTCAAGATCATCACCGCTCTCTTGTTCCTCGCGGCAGTCGCCGTCGTCGTCCTCGGCACGGACAAGATCATGGAATGGGTCAAGTCCCTGTTCTAGTGGCAAGTGATCAGTGACCAGCAACCAGCAACTAATAACCAATAACTATAACCCGGAGGTAAAGAAATGAAACTCGATACTTTATGCGTACAAGCCGGCTATGAGCCGCAGAACGGCGAGCCTCGTCTGCTCCCGATCGTCCAGAGCACGACCTTTGTCTATGACACTGCCGAGACGATGGGCAAGCTCTTCGACCTCGAGGAAGCGGGCTTCTTCTACACCCGTCTCGCGAACCCCACGCTCGATACCGTCGCGAAGAAGATCGCGGCGCTCGAGGGCGGCGTCGGCGCGATGCTGACCGCATCCGGCCAGGCGGCTTCCCTGATCTCCGTCACCAATATCGCGAAGGCGGGCGACCATGTGATCGCGTCCGCGGCGATCTACGGCGGCACCTTCAACCTGTTCAACAAGACCCTGCGCGACCTCGGCATCGAATTCGATTTCGTCAGCCCGACCATCTCCGCTGAGGAGCTCGAGAAGTGCTTCAAGCCCAACACCAAGGCTGTTTTCATCGAGACCGTCACCAATCCGTCTCTCGACGTCGTCGATATCGAGCTGTTCGCGACCGTCGCTCACGCGCACAACGTCGCGCTGATCGTCGACAATACCTTTGCGACCCCGATCAACTGCCGTCCCTTTGAGTGGGGCGCGGATATCGTCGTCCACTCCACCTCCAAGTACATGGACGGCCACGCGGTCGCTCTCGGCGGTGTGATCGTCGATTCCGGCAACTTTGACTGGACAAAGGGCGACTATCCCATGCTCACCACCCCCGACGAGACCTACCACGGCACCGTCTATACCGAGCAGTTCGGCAAGGCGGCATATATCACCAAGTGCTGTACCCACCTGATGCGCGACCTCGGTCCTCAGCAGTCTCCGCAGAACGCGTTCCTGCTCAACCTCGGTCTGGATACCCTCGCCCTCAGAATGGAGCGCCATTGTGCGAACGCTCAGAAGGTCGCGGAGTTTTTGGAAGCGCACGACAAGGTCGAGTCCGTCAACTATCCGGGTCTGAAATCCAATAAATACTATGAGATCGCGAAGAAGTACATGCCCAACGGCTCCTGCGGCGTGATCTCCGTCTGCGTCAAGGGCGGCAAGGAAGGCGCCGTCCGCTTCATGGAGGGCTTGAAGCTCGCGAAGATCGTTATCCACGTCGCCGACGCCCGCACCTGCGTGCTCCATCCCGCCTCCACCACACACCGTCAGCTCTCCGATCAACAGCTGATCGACGCGGGCATCGCGCCGAACATGGTGCGTCTGTCCGTCGGTATCGAGAACGCCGAGGATATCATCGCTGATCTCGCTCAGGCGCTGGAGCAGGTTTGATATGAGCGAGCGATTCACGACCGCCATCATCGTCGCGGCGGGCGACAGCACCCGCATGGGCTATAAGCTCTCCAAGCAGCTCATTCCCATCAACGGTCACGCGGCGATCGAATACACGATCAAGGCGTTCCAGAACTGCCCTCTGATCGACGAGATCATCATCGTCGCGCGTTCCATCGACATCGACGATATCGCCCACGTCGCCTTCAATTTCCGCAAGGTCATCGCTGTCACGGCGGGCGGCTCGACCCGCATGGCGAGCGTCCGCAAGGGCATGCACGCGGCGGATAAGCGCGCGACCCATTACGCCGTCCACGACGGTGCGCGCATCCTGATCACTCCCGCTGAGATCGAGAAGGTGCTCAACGAAGCCTACGACTGCTCCGCGGCGGCTCTCGGCACGCCTGTCACCGATACGCTCAAGGTCATGGGCGAGAACGGCGAGATCGTCTCCACCCCCGACCGCTCCACCCTCTGGGCAGTCCAGACGCCCCAGGTCTTTGAGAAAGAGCTCTACAAGCGTGCGATGGGCAACGCCCTTATGAACAACCTTGAGGTCACCGACGACTGCTCGATGGTAGAGGCGCTGGGCGAGACCGTCCGCATCGTCCGCGGCGAGTACAGCAACATCAAGCTGACCACCCCCGTAGACGTCACCATCGCCGAAGCGATCCTCTCCAAGAGGAAGTAAAAGTCAGATTAAAGCTTTTTCCAAATACACAGTCATTCCGAGGAAGGGAGAACACGCGTGTTCTCCCTTCCGTGGGAATCCCACAAATAGAGAATGAAACGTTTGTGTGCTACTTTGTGGGATTGCTACGTCGTAATCTGCGATTACTCCTCGCAATGACAACTATTATTTCGATCTGATCGAACTCAGAAAGGACTGATCATATGAGAATCGGACACGGATATGACGTACATCGCTTCAAGAAGGGTCGCGACCTGATCCTCGGCGGTGTCGAGATCCCCTATGAGATGGGTCTCGACGGCCATTCCGACGCGGACGTCCTTCTCCACGCCGTGATGGACGCGCTGCTCGGCGCGGCGGCGCTCGGCGATATCGGCAAGCATTTCCCCGATACCGACCCGAGGTACGAGGGCGCCGACAGCTCCAAGCTCCTGTGGGACGTCGTCGGCATGCTCCAGAAGGAGGGCTATAAAGTCCACAATATCGACTCCACTATCTGCGCCCAAGCGCCCAAGCTCGCACCCTATATCGACGAGATGCGCGAGAACATCGCCGTCGCCTGCGGGCTGAAGAAGAGCGCCGTCAGCGTGAAGGCGACCACGGAGGAGGGTCTCGGCTTCACCGGCAAGCTGGAGGGCGTCTCCGCGACCGCCGTCTGCCTGCTTGAAGAAATCGAATAATCCACGCACCTCTCTCATACACATATGGGGAGAGGTGCTATTTTTATGAAACTGAAACCATTTTTTGCCATCCTATTGGCGGTCATTTTCTGCATGCCTGTCATTACGACCACCGCGTTGAGCGAGGAGGAGATCAACGCGCCGTCGGCGATCCTGATGGACGCGAACTCCGGCAAAATTCTTTTTGAGAAAAATCCGCATGATCAGCGACCCTGCGCGTCCATCACCAAGGTCATGACCCTGACCCTCGTGCTGGAGGCGGTCGACAGCGGGAAGATCCACATGGACGACGTTGTGACCACCTCGGCGCACGCGGCTTCGATGGGCGGGTCGGATATCTGGCTGGAGGAAGGTGAGCAGATGACGGTCGACGAGATGATCAAGGCGACCGCCGTCGCTTCCGCGAACGACGCGGCTGTCGCGCTCGCGGAGTTCGTCAGCGGGAGCGAGGATGATTTCGTCGCCGCGATGAACGAGAAGGCGAAAGCTCTCGGCATGAACGAGACCACGTTCAAAAACTGCAACGGACTCGATGAGGAAGGGCATGTGACCTCCGCCTACGACGTCGCAGTCATGTCGCGCGAGCTGATGAAGCACGAGCAGATCTTTGACTACACCAACATCTGGCTCGATACCCTCCGCGGCGGCGAGACCCAGATCGTCAACACCAACAAGCTTCTGAAAACCTACGACGGCATCACCGGACTGAAAACCGGCACCACCGGCGACGCGGGCGCGTGTATCAGCGCGACGGCGGAGCGCGACGGGCTGAGCCTGATCGGCGTGGTGTTGGGCGCGTCCAGCGGCAAGGAGCGTTTCCGCGACGCGGCGGCGCTGCTCGATTACGGCTTTGCAAATTATCAGACAAAGGAGCTCCACCTCGACGGCGAGCTCGATCCGCTCTCCGTTACGGGCGGTATGCAGGATCAGGTGAAGCTCTCCTGCGGCGACACAGCATATTTGACCGTCCCGAAGGGTGAGGGAGAGGGCGTGGAATCCGCCGTCGAACTGCCCGAGAGCGTAGAAGCCCCGGTGCATAAGGGCGATCCGCTCGGCAAGCTGCATTTCACCGCGAACGGCGCGGAGCTCGCGACCTTCGACATCCTCGCGGACGAGGATGTGGAGAAGAAGGATTTCGGCTGTATCATGGGGCTTCTGCTGAGATCTCTCGCAAGGTTGTAATGCTGTAGGGCGGGGGTACCCCCGTTGGGGGAATGTCCGAAGGACAAGGGGAGGAGCCGTCTCCGGCGAGGAATGCTCCCGCCGCGCGACCTTTCTCCAATTGTCGCCTTTAAGGGCAGTCCGGCACAACCGAATACACCGCAAACCTCGGGGTGTTCCATTATGGAACACCCTTTAAAAATGTCTGAAAGGCATTTGAAAAATGTTAGTATTTTTGGTAAAATAATAAATTGAAAAGTTGTATACCGCCGTTAGTGATACAACTGCTGATTTCTCAAAGGAGGAATAGGAATGAAAGGAAGATTTTGGAAAAAGACCCTGTCAGTCTGTCTGGCTCTCTTGATGATCGCGGCGCTCGTTCCGGCGCAGCTCATCGCGAGCGTCGGCGCGGCGACCGGCGTCTCTTATCTCAGCAGGAGCTGGGACGGCTCACAGGTCGTAACGGAGACGAAAACTGTCGACTGTCAGGATTATAATTTCGGCATTACCGATCTCAACGGTTGGTACTATGTGAACGGATACTACGAAGTGAGCCAAAGATTGAATGTCACAGGTACAGCCAACATCGTCATCCAGGATGGCTCCACTTTATTGGCGAAGGATGGCATTCACGTTCCGGAGGGAACGACGCTCAACGTCTATAACGCACCCGGCGGCGAGAACGGCAGGCTGGTGTGCCAGGTAGACACCAACAACGCGGCAGCCATCGGCGGCAACGATGGTGAAGTCTGCGGTACTGTCAATATTTACAGCGGAACCGTTATCGCAAATACCCGCGACAACGGCGAAGACGCGGCGGGTATCGGCGGCGGCTACGGCGGCTACGGCGGTCATATCAATATCTACGGCGGCACGGTCGACGCGACCGGCGGCTCTTCTTCATATGACGGCGGCGCGGGCATCGGCGGCGGCGGTCAAAGCTGGGGCGGCTTTATCACAATCTACGGCGGCAAAGTTACTGCTCAAGGCGGCGCGAATGCGGCAGGAATCGGCGGCGGCGACGAAGGCATGAGCGGCGATATCGTGATCTTCGGCGGCACCGTCAAGGCGACCGGCGGCTCTGTGAATTCCGACGGCGGCGCGGGTATCGGCGGCGGTAATGAAAAAGGCGTCAATAACATCGTTATATACGGCGGTAATGTCACAGCACAGGGCGGCTGTGACGGAGCAGGAATCGGCGGCGGTGACGCCGGCGACGGCGGCAATATCACGATCGTCGGCAATACTACTGTCAATGCGACCGGCGGCAAATACGGCGCGGGTATCGGCGGCGGCCAAGGCAAGGGCGGCGGCACGATCAAAATCAACGGTGCTGCTGTCACCGTCACCGCTCAGGGTGGCGACTACGGCGCAGGTATCGGCGGTGGTCAAAACGGCTCCGACTTTACAATCGAGCTCACCAATGCGAACGTAACCGCAACGGGCGGCGATAATGCCGCGGGTATCGGCGGCGGTGACGGCGGCTATGCCGATTCCATCACGATCACCGGCGGTATCATCAACGCGACCGGCGGTTCTGCAAATCTTGACGGCGGCGCAGGTATCGGCGGCGGTAACGAAAAACAGGGCGGTATCATCACGATCACCAACAGCGACGTCACCGCTAAGGGCGGCGCTGACGGCGCGGGCGTCGGCGGCGGCGACGGCGGCGACGGCGGCACGATCACCATCACCGACGGCAAGGTCGAGGCAACCGGCGGCGCCAACGCCTCAGGTATCGGCGGCGGAGACCACGGAAGCGGCGGTTTCATCACGATCAACAGCGGTACCGTTATCGCAAACGGCGGCGAAGACGCGGCGGGTATCGGCGGCGGAGAAAACGCCGACGGCGGCGTGATCACTATTAATGACGGCGTCGTCACCGCAACGGGCGGACAAGACGGCGCAGGTATCGGCGGCGGCGGCGACGGCGCGGCGTCCGGCGGTAACGGCGGCGTGATCACCATCAACGGCGGCAAGGTCACAGCGAACGGCGGTAAATTTCATAAGGAAGTCGAAGGCACACATTACAACGACGGCGCCGCAGGTATCGGCGGCGGCTATCTGGGCAACGGCGGAATCATCAAGATCACCGGCGGCGAGGTCACGGCGACAAGCGGTTACCAGGCGGCAGCTATCGGCGGCGGTGACGGCGGCTCGAGCGGCAATATCACGATAACCGGCGGTACAGTCAGAGCCAAAACTCTTGCGTATTTTGTTTCTTGGACGAATAAATCGGACGCAGCTGCCGGCATCGGCGACGGAATGAGCGTTCACGGAGATTCCGAACGCATCATCACGATTTCCGGCGGAGACATCGTTACAGAAACTGTGGATGAAACTAACCCTTATCTTCATGGCGGCGCCGGTATTGGCTCAGGCTACGGCGGAAGCGGCTCCGAGAATATGAAGATCATCATCACCGGCGGTAAGGTCGTGGCAAACGGTGCTCCTAGCTCCGCGGGTATCGGCGGAGGCGAAGGAAAGTACGTCGGTGAGATCTCTATCAGCGGAGATGCCAATATCATCGCAAGAGGCGGCGGATTCGGCGCGGGTATCGGCGGCGGAGCTAAGGCTAAGTCCGGAAAGATCACGATCTCCGGCGGCGCGATCGAAGCCTACGGCGGAAATGGCGGCGCAGGCGTCGGTTCCGGTGCTGCGTGCACCCAAAAAGATAATTCTGTGGATATCACGATCTCCGGCGGCAATATCAAAGCGAACGGCGGTGCTGGTATTAAATATTATCAGGAAAGTTATTATTTTCCGGGAGCGAGTATCGGCGCAGGCGGTTGTAAACAGGAGATTTTACATGGTACTGATTATGGAGACATTGTAGATAAGTCTTATTTTGCCGGAAACATCTATCTGAACGGCGGTACGATCACTGCCAACCGAACCATCGGAGCGACCCGTGAGGAGGCGCTTGACGGTGCAGAGGGCGAGGTCTATTTCAACGGCGCGACCGTGCAGATCGAAACGGATGAAAATTATCCTTCCGTAAGAGCTACAAACATCAAACTCAGAGACGACGATGAGTATCCTCAGAATGTCGCCTATAAGAACAGCGATTCCGATGCGCTTACCAAGGTACCGAAAGCCGACCGTATCGCTACTCTGAAGGAAGAAGCAAAAAAGATCGTGTTTGTATCGCCCTGTGTGCATTCAGATATGACCTATACCGATAACGGCGATAACCATATAGCGGATTGCCCTCACTGCCACAGAAACTACACGGCGCCGCATCGCTTCGGTGAGCCGGTATGGAACTGGGCGGGGGATCACCTCTCAGCAACAGCGACCTTCACCTGTGAGGATTGCGGTCACAAGACTACTTTGGACGCAATAGTCTCTAAAACCGAGGGTTATGCAGAGAATATCTATAAGGCTGTTGTCGAATTCCAAGGCAAAATGTACGATACGGAATTCGTGGAGTACTTCAAGCCCGCAAACGTATCCTATAAGAAAGCGAAGTATACTCCCGGTGAGAACGATCCGGCGAACGGCGCCGTCTCTTATGACGATGCAACGGTAACGGATTATACCGAGGTCACCGCTACCGAGAACACATGGAGCGACGGCGCCTACGTCGTTCTGCATGATACTGTTGTCAGCGAGAAGATCACGGTCACCGGCAACGTCGATCTGATCCTCTGTGACGATACGGCGCTGACTGCCGCGAACGGCATCACCGTCAGCAGTGGCGGTCACCTCAATATCTATATTCAGGAAAAGGGCACCGGCAAGCTGATCGCCAACGGCACACCCGGAACAGATAAATCAAGCGATAAGACAGACGGCTCTACGGCGATCGAAGGCTCCGTCACCGTCCACGGCGGCGAGATCACCGCGATCGGCGGCAAGGGCGGCGAAGGCTCCGGCAGCTCGAGATGGAGTCGCGGAGGAGACGGCGGCAAGGGCAGCTTTGGATTCTCCGGCGACGTCGTCATCTACGGCGGCACCGTCAAGGCAGTCGGCGGCAACGGCGGCAGGGGCGGCTATGGTTATTATTCAGGACACGGCGGCGTCGGCGGTTTCGGCTTGAACGGAAATATCGAGATCTACGGCGGTTCGTTCGACCTGAGCGGCGGCATCGGCGGCAGAGGTGATAACGGTACAATAAATTATGTTCTTGCCGGAGAAAACGGCGGCGCGATCACTGCGACACGCGCGAAGATCTGGGGCAACCCGACCTTTGTCACCCAGCCGTTCACCGAGGTAGCCTACAAGGCTCCTACCGTCGATGCGACAGGTAATATCCTCTATTACAAAACTGACGTCGGCGATCGCTATTTCTGTGAAAACCGCATCTATACGCCCGCCGACAAGGACGTAACTCTTCCGAAGATCGACCTCAAGCATGTTGCGGCGGCTGCTTCTACCTGTATCAAGAACGGTAACATCGAATATTGGTACAGCGAGCATTATAATAAGTATTATTCCGACGATAAAGCCAAGAACGAGATCACGGCTGAGAGCGTCGTTCTCCCCATGATCGCCCACACCTACGGTGCGCCGACATGGAGCTGGGCGGACGACTGCCAAACAGCGACAGCGATCTCCGTTTGCTCCGTGTGCCATCAGCCTTTTGAATTTGAGGCAACGGTCACATCCGTTCAGGAGGAGCTCAAGACCACCTACACCGCGACGGTAGTGATCGACGGCACGACCTATACCGATAAGGTCGAGGCCAATAAGCCGAAGAAATACGTCGCGCAGATCGAGCCGTATATCGACGATAACGGCGCCTATATCCTCGGCACGAAGGAACATTATGTGATCGAAGGCAAAAACTATGCCGTCAACGAGGACAAGACCGTCGGCGAAAAGCTCGATTCTGTCGAACTCAACTATTTTGACTTTAAACTTGACAACTACGAGAACTACAACATACTCGGCTATACCGGCTCCTACGACGGCCTTGACGAGCTGGTGATCCCCAAAACCTACAAGGGTAAGCCTATCACGGCTCTCGGTTCCGATAACGGCGAAGGATTCATGGGTAAGGCGACCGGCGAGAAAAAGCAGTTTGTCTTACGATTGAATGAGAACATCAAAGAGATCAAGAACAGCGCATTCTATGACTCATTTGTGACCAAGGTCGTCGGCGATACCTCCGGTCTGAACACTCTCGGTGTGTATGCGTTCTCTCAGGCAAACTCCCCTGACGGCTACACACTGGATATCACGTTCGATTATCCCGGAGAGATCACCACAGAAGCGAGCACCTTCAACAATATGAATGTCACCATTCACCTGACGCACAGCGCATGGATCACGAATGAAAGCAGCGGTTCGGTGCAGAAAATCATCTATGACATCACCGACGATCAGCATACCTACGGCGAACCCGTCTGGTCTTGGGCGGATGACTGCAGCTCGGCAACCGCGACCTTCACCTGCACCGATTCGCGCTGTAAGCATGCTCAGACCGTGGATGCAGCGATAGAGAGAACCGCCGTCCACGACGACGGTACAGCGACCTTCACCGCGACGGCTGAGCTTGACGGCAGGAGCTATACCGATACAAAGACGGGCTATGCCGATACGCTCGGGGCAAAGCTCGTCGGCCGCTCGATCTCCCTCGACGGCGATATCGGCGTCAACTTTTACATGGAGCTGTCCGACGCTGTCGCAAAGAGCAGCACAGCCTATATGCACTTCACCATCCCGAAGAACGGCGAGCCCGCCACACAGGATATCAAGGTATCCGACGCAAGACCCGTTGAGTCCGGCGACAAGACCTACTATGTCTTCAAGTGCCAGGTAGCCGCGAAGGAGATGACCTCCGATATCAAGGCGCGGATCATCGACGGCGAGAAGCTCGGTACGGAGTTCACCTATTCCGTCAAGGATTACGCCGACTATCTGCTCGCGCATACCGAGGAGAGGGAAGACCTCGCGAAGGCGGCTCCTTTGGTAAAAGCCTTGCTCAACTACGGCGCATATGCCCAGATCCATTTTGACAAGACCTCTAAGGGACTTGCGAACGCCGGCCTGACAGAAGCAGAAAAGGCGCTCCCTGATTTCACGATCGACGTCGCGGAGCCTGTCATCGGCAAGCTGCCTGCGGGCACGACCTTTGCGGGCGCGTCCCTCTCGCTGAAGTCCGAGACCACCCTCTCGCTCTACTTCAAGAGCGATTCCGCGCTCACCTTCTCCTGCGGCAAGTATACCGTTGAGAACGTGAAGAACGGCGACTATCAGGTAGCGCGTATCCGAGGCATCAAGGCGAAGAAGCTCGGCAGCACCCTCACCCTGAACGTCAGCGGCGCGACCGTCAAGTACAGCCCGCTGAACTACTGCAAGTATATGCTGGCTAATGATAAAGCCGACGCAAACCTGAAAAATGTGTTGAAGGCGCTGTATTGGTACTACATGGCTGCCGATACATATTTTGTCGAAGCTCCTCATGACCATACTCCCGGCGAGGCGGTACGCGAGAACGTAGTTCCGTCAACCTGCGCTTCTGCGGGCAGCTATGACGAGACCGTCTACTGCACGGAGTGCGGCGAGGAGATCAGCAGAGAAACAAAAACCATCGACAAACTCGCGCATACTCTCACGGCAGTCGCCGAGGTTCCGGCAACTGTCAAAACGGCAGGAACAGCCGCGCACTACGAGTGCTCGGTATGTCACAAGCTCTTTTCGGACGCAGAGGGCAAGAATGAGACCACAGCGGAGGCTCTCGTGATCCCGATGCTTGATCCGATCCTTGACCTGAGCGCCGTGACCGAGGATACCGTTGTACTGGACGGTCAGATCATTATCGGCAAGCTCAACGGCAACTATAAAATTTCTATCGCTGACGACGCGACCGTCACCCTCAGAAACGCGGATATCACCTGCCTGTCCGAGGGCGCCGCATACGCCGGTATCACCCTCCTGGGCAACGCGACCGTCGTCTTAGAGGGCGAGAATACCGTCAAGGGCGGATTAAAACGTAATTTTGGCAGGTATTCCGGCAATTATCCGGGTATCTATGTTCCTAAGGACAGAGACCTCATCATTGACGGCGAAGGCTCTCTCTATGCTTCACCCGGTAGTGCTGCAGGAGAAGCTTTCGGCTGCGGAATCGGCGGCGAATATGAGGGCGACGCCGGCAATATCATCATCAATAACGGTAATATCACAGCCGCCGGCGGTACCGGCGCAGCCGGTATCGGAAGCGCCAATCAGGGAGAATGCGGCGATATCGTCATCCTTGGCGGCACTGTCACAGCTACCGGCGGTGACGACGCAGCCGGTATCGGAGCCGGATTCTATGGAAAATGCGGTGAGATCGTGATCTTTAATACTATCACAAAGGTCACCGCGACAAAGGGCGAAAATTATACCAGCGGGCAGTACAGCATGATCGGTGCAGGCATCGGCGGTACCTGCGGCACCGTGAACATCGGGGAAGGTCTCATCTCTGCCGAAAACGGCGATACCGTTGTGATCACCCCGAATCCCGACGAGCACATCGTTGATCTCAGAAAACTGACCGGCGACTACGAAGCGCAGGACGGCGACGTGCTGAGCGGCAAGCTCTCCGGCAACAAGAAGATCACCATAGCCCCCGATGCGACCGTCACGCTCAGAAACGCGGATATCACATCTCTGGACGAAGACGCGGATTACGCCGGTATCACCCCCTTAGGCAATGCGACCATCATCCTCGGCGGAGAGAATACCGTCAAGGGCGGTTATGTGATCTACGGGTACAATGACGACGGGGAAAAGGAAGCGTATGGAGATCACCCCGGCATTTTAGCTCCCGAGGGCTTTACTCTCACCATCGACGGCACCGGTGTGCTGAACGTATCCTCAAACGGCTGGGGCAGCGGCATCGGCGGCGGATATAACATGAGCGCCGGCAATATCGTTATCAAAGGCGGCGTCATATATGCCGACGGAGGTGAATCAGTTGCCGCGATCGGAAGCGGCAGCGACGCAAGCTGCGGCGATATTACCATCACCGGAGGTAGTGTGTTTGCCGCCGGCGGTGAGTACGCGGCAGGTATCGGAACCGGCGCAGATGGAAAGTGCGGTAGTATTATGATCACCGGCGGTACTGTTTCAGCCACCGGCGGTGAGTTCGCGGCGGGTATCGGAAGCGGCAACAGCATCGACTCAAGCTGCGGTGATATCACGATCACCGGCGGTACTGTCTCAGCCACCGGCGGTGAGAACGCGGCGGGTATCGGAACCGGTGCATATGGAACATGCGGTAAAATCACGATCAGCGGCGGTAATGTTTCAGCTACCGGCAGCTATAGCGCGGCAGGTATCGGAACCGGTCGTAACGGAAGAGGCGAAGAAATCACGATCACAAACACCGTCACTAAGGTCACCGCGACAAAGGGCGAGGGTGCTCCCGACTCCATCGGCGCAGGTAAAGAAGGCGCCTGCGGAACCGTGACCATCGGCGGCGTAGTAGGAGCTATTTCCGAAAGCCCCTATACTTATCAGCCTGAATAATCGGAAAGGACGTACATGATATGAAGAAAGAAAAGTATGAGCGCACCGAGCTGGATATCATCAAGTTTCAAACGGAGGACGTCCTTTTCATAAGCGGCGAATTTGATCTTGAAGAAGATGAGACACCGCCTGTTTGATTAATCCGTAAATCATATTAATACACCTATCATGATCTCAGCGGCAGTTTCGATTGCCGCTGAGATTTTTTATTTTGAGAGCAAACGCAAGCCCCAACGCTCCTGTTGCACAGCCTGTTCTCTCTACATCTTGTGCCCATCCTGCATTTCTATGCCTAAATTTAGATTTTGTTCATATTTTATCCGATAAAAATGTTGCATTGAGCCTGAAAATATAGTATAATACAACCATTAATATCGGGAGAAATATCTATTTTTCTCCTTTGGAAAATTAAGGAGGGTATTATGCCTACAACTCTTAGTGATAAGCATTTACAGGGCTTTCTGGGCGCGGATGAATATGTCGGTATCGCACCGGCTGTCAAAGCGGCTCACGAGGCGCTTCATGCGGGTACGGGTCTTGGCAACGATTTCATCGGCTGGCTGACTCTGCCCACGGATTACGACAAGGACGAATTCGCCCGCATCAAGGCGGCTGCGAAGAAGATCCAGTCTAATTCCGATATTTTCGTCGTCATCGGTATCGGCGGCTCCTACCTCGGCGCGCGCGCTGCGATCGAGTTCATCAAGTCCCCGAACTACAACGCGCTGTGCCAGGACACTCCCCAGATCTACTACACCGGCAACTCCATCAGCTCCAACGCGCTGTCCGAGCTGCTCGAGATCTGCGAGGGCAAGGACGTCTCCATCAACATGATCTCTAAGTCCGGCACCACCACCGAGCCCGCGATCGCGTTCCGCGTATTCCGCGAGATGCTCGAGAAGAAGTACGGCAAGGAAGGCGCCAAGGAGCGTATCTTCTGCACCACCGACAAGGCGCGCGGCACCTTAAAGCAGCTCGCCGACCGCGAGGGCTATGAGACCTTCGTCGTCCCGGATAACGTCGGCGGCCGCTACAGCGTTCTGACCGCAGTCGGTCTTCTGCCGATCGCCGTATCCGGCGCGGATATCGACGCGCTCATGCAGGGCGCGAAGGACGCGCAGGATAAGTTTGCTGAGCCTGATCTTGAGAAGAACGATTGCTACAAGTACGCCGCGATCCGCAACATGCTCTACAACAAGGGCAAGACCACCGAGATCCTCGTCTCCTATGAGCCCGCCTTCACCCTGATGAACGAATGGTTCAAGCAGCTCTACGGCGAGTCTGAGGGCAAGGATCAGAAGGGTATCTTCCCGGCTTCCGTCATCTTCTCCACGGACCTGCACTCTATGGGTCAGTACATCCAGGACGGCAGACGCAACCTCTTTGAGACCGTCGTGCTCTTCGACTCCGTCCAGAGAGAGATCACCCTCGGCACCGATCCCGAGAACGTGGACGGTCTGAACTTCCTCTCCGGCAAGACGATGGACTTCGTCAACCGCAAGGCGTTTGAGGGCACCGTCCTCGCGCACAACGACGGCGGCGTGCCCAACATCGTCCTCACCGTCGACAAGATGGACGAGTACAACCTCGGCTACCTGATCTACTTCTTCGAGAAGGCTTGCGCGATCTCCGGCTATGTTCTGGGTGTGAATCCCTTCAACCAGCCCGGCGTTGAGAGCTACAAGAAGAACATGTTCGCCCTGCTCGGTAAGCCCGGCTACGAGGATCAGAAGGCTGCTCTGGAAGCAAGATTAAAGTAATAGGCGCCCAAAGCGCGACCAACCATTCAATGGTAAAAACGTTGTTATCATTACATAACACTGGAGGAATATAAAATGGTTACATTAATTATTGGTAAAAAGGGTTCCGGCAAGACCAAGAAGCTCATCCAGCTCGCGAACGAGGCTGTCGCCAAGTCCAGCGGTAACGTTGTCGTTATCGAGAAGGGCGCAGGTCTGACCTACGACGTGACCCACAAGGCGCGTCTGATCGACACCGACGTTTACGGCATCAAGGGCTATGACATGCTTCTGGGCTTCATCAGCGGCATCTGTGCGGGTAACTATGACGTTACCGATATTTTCGTAGATTCTACCTTCAAGATCGCTCCCGAGGCGATCGACGGCATTGAAGCCTTCGTCACCAAGCTCAACGCGCTGTCCGACGAGAGCGACGCTCACATCACCCTGCTCGTATCCTCTGCGGAGGGTGAGCTTCCCTCCGGCCTGAAGGCTGTCTGCGAGGAAATTTGATCGTAAAGCGTTTTGAAGCATCCCAGTCAATGACAGTATGATCTAAAGCCTCTGCCGCCCTGTCCCGCAGGGCGGCTTTTGCTTGTTGAAAATGCAATATAGTAAGGAGCGCCGCGCATACAAGGCTCCCTTTGGTAAAGGGAGGACGCGCGCGTCTTAATCCTGAGGGATTGTACAAATTGCCTGAGGCGTAGCCGAGAGTACAAATATCTCTTTAAAAACCGCCAAAAAATCTGCGCTTTTTCTCATGTTTTGACTTGACAAAGTTTCATGCGTTTATTATAATACAAAGTAGCGTTTTAATGTAGATAACTGTGCGGAGGGCTTATGCTGTTAGATTTAAAAGACATTTTTGTCTGCGACGGCGCCTTCAAGGACGTCAGTTATGCGCTCGATATGAGCGATGTGGTCATCGCGGGGGAGTCTCCATTCACCTCTCCTGTCGGGATCAGCGCCCATGTAGAGAATAAGGCGGGGATCGTTACCCTCGATGTGGATGCGGCGTTTGCGTACTCCACCGTCTGTGACCGATGCCTGACCCCTCTGGAGCGGCATTTTGACTATCACTTCTCCCACAAGCTCATCGAGGAGCTGGAGGAGGATTTCAATGATGATTATATTGAAGCGCCTGACCTCAGCCTGGATTTAGACGAGCTTATATCGTCCGACATCCTCCTGGAGCTACCGACTAAGTTTCTTTGCAAGGGAGACTGTCAAGGTCTCTGTCAAAAATGTGGACATAATCTTAACTTAGGCGACTGCGGCTGTGACAGGACGGAGATCGATCCGCGCCTTGAGGCATTGAAAGAGTTATTATAAACATGTCATTGCGAGGAAGCGGTGTGAGCCGCTGACGTGGCAATCTCAACTGATTAAGATAAAGTAAGGAGGGTTTTTCATGGCTGTTCCCGCTAGAAAACATTCACATGCTCGTAAAATGAAGAGAAGATCCAACGTTTGGAAGCTCCAGGCTCCGGCGCTTTCTATCTGCCCCGAGTGCGGCGAGTATAAGGCTCCCCATAAGGTATGCCCCAACTGCGGCATGTACAAAGGCAGACAGGTCATCGCCAAGGACGCTGACTAATTTGATAACAAAAGTTTCAGGCGGGCAGGGTTTCTGACCGCCCTTTTGTTTATTATGTGGCAAGTCAGGTGCAGGACGTGAAAGCCTTCCCCTCGGGGGGAAGGTGTCAACGAAGTTGACGGATGAGGGGCTAGCGCTTCCTTCTGTATCCGAACTCGGAGGGAATCAAGATCATCTCTTAGGCTTGGTGCTCTACTGCTGATGACTACTAACTAAAAACCGCCCGGAGGTGTACTATGGCTGTTACAATCAAAGATGTTGCCCGCCATAGCTATGCCGAGCGCGTCGGCTGTGAGGCGGGGGACACCCTGCTTTCCATCAACGGGAACGAGATCGTCGACGTTCTCGACTATCGTTTCTACCAGCTTAATTCTAATTTAGAATTAAAGATCCGCGATATCCACGGCACGGTGCATACCGTGAAGGTCAGGAAGCCCGAGTACGAGGAGCTGGGGCTGGAATTCGAGACCTATCTCATGGATAAGGAGCGCTCCTGCCGCAACAAGTGCGTGTTTTGCTTCATCGACCAGCTCCCGCCGGGACTGCGCGAGACGCTCTACTTCAAGGACGACGACAGCCGCCTGTCCTTCCTGTTCGGCAACTACGTCACCCTGACGAACCTCACCGAGCATGAGATACAGCGCATTATCAAAATGCACATCAGCCCGATCAACGTCAGCGTGCACACCACCAACCCCGAGCTGCGCGTGAAGATGATGGGCAACCGCTTCGCCGGAGAATCCCTCTCCATCATGAAGCGATTATCCGACCACGGCATCGCGTTGAACACCCAGATCGTCTGCTGTCCCGGACTCAACGACGGCGACGAGCTGCGCCGCACCCTGAAAGACCTCTATGACCTCAACGTCAACCTGATCGGCGTTGTGCCGGTCGGACTGACCAAGTACCGCGAGAAGCTCTTCAAGCTCACGCCCTTCACCCGTGAGAAAGCCGCCGAGACGGTGGATATCCTCACGGAGTTCGGCGAGATGTGCCTGAGGACGCGCGGCAAGCGTATCGCCTACGCCGCCGACGAGCTGTACATCAAGGCGGGCTACGAGATCCCCGAGCCGTCCTTCTACGGCGACTTTGAAGCCATCGAGAACGGTATCGGACTGATCGCCATGCTGCGCGAGGATCTGCGCGCGGAGCTGGAATGGAGGGAGCCTGACGACAGTATTGTCAGGAGCGTTTCCGTCGCCTGCGGCACCTCCGCGGCGCCCTACCTCAGAGAGCTGATGGACGAGGTACAAGCGCAGTATCCGCGCGTGAAGATCACCGTCTATCCCATCGTCAACCGCTTTTTCGGAGAGCAGATCAACGTTAGCGGACTGATTGTCGGCGGCGACCTGATCGAACAGCTAAAGGGCAAGCCTCTGGGCGACGTCCTCCTGATTTCCTCGGCGATGCTGAGATTTGAAAACGACCTTTTCCTTGACGACGTCCACATCGACGACGTGAAGAAAAAACTGCATATTAACGTTATCCCCATCAACAACGACGGCAAGATGCTTCTTGACGCCATATTAGGAGAGGAGGGGGAAAATGAGTAAACCAATTATCGCGATCGTCGGCAGACCGAACGTCGGCAAAAGCACACTGTTCAATAAGCTCGTCGGCGAGCGCATCTCCATCGTGGACGACACTCCCGGCGTGACCCGTGACCGCATCTACGGCGAAGTAGAGTGGAGCGGACGCAGCGCGACCCTGATCGACACGGGCGGTATCGAGCCGTATTCCGACGATATCATCCTGTCCCAGATGCGCGAGCAGGCACAGCTCGCGATCGACACCGCGGATGTCATCATCATGGTCTGCGACGTGCGCTCGGGACTTGTCGCGACGGACGAGGAAGTCGCCCATATGCTGATCAAGAGCAATAAACCTCTCGTCCTGTGCGTGAATAAATGCGACTCCGTCGGCGATCTGCCCGCTGAGTTCTATGAATTCTACAAGCTCCCCTTGGAGCCGATTGCGGTCTCATCCGTCCACGGTCACGGCACCGGCGACCTGCTCGACGCCGCCTTCAAGGAGCTTGATAGCTATACGGAGGAGGAGACCGACCCCGAGGTCATCTCGGTCGCGGTCATCGGTCGCCCGAACGTCGGTAAGTCCTCCCTGATCAACAAGATCACCGGCGAGAACCGCTGTATCGTCTCCAATATCGCCGGCACCACCCGCGACAGTATCGACACCCGTATCGAGAACCAGTACGGCGTGTTCAATTTCATCGACACCGCCGGCATGCGCCGCAAGAGCAAGGTCACCGACCAGATCGAGCGCTATTCCATCCTGCGCGCGAAAATGGCGATCGACCGCTGCGACGTCTGCGTCATCATGCTCGATGCCGAGACCGGCATCACCGAGCAGGACACCAAGGTCGCCGGGCTCGCTCTGGAAGCGGGCAAAGCGTGCATCATCGCGGTCAATAAATGGGATGCGATCGAGAAGGACGACAAGACGATGCAGAATTTCCGCAAGGATATCGAGCGCGACTTCGCCTTCATGAGCTACGCGCCCTCGGTCTTTATCTCCGCGAAAACGGGACAAAGACTGAACAATCTATTCGAGAACATCGTCCATGTCACCAACACCGCCGCCATGCGTATCACCACGGGACTGCTCAACGAGCTTCTCGCGAGCGCGACCGCGCGCGTCCAGCCCCCGACCGATAAGGGCAGGAGGCTGAAGATATTTTATATGACCCAGGCTTCCGTGAAGCCGCCGACCTTTATCTTCTTCTGCAACGACGCCGAGCTGTTCCATTTCTCATACCAGCGGTATCTCGAGAACCGGCTTCGCGAGGCGTTTGATTTCAGCGGAACACCCATCAGATTTGTGATAAGGGAGAGAGATAAAAAGTGACATTTGATCTGATCCTTCGAACCGTCGGCACGGTTGTGATCGCCTACCTGATCGGCAGTCTCAGCCCGGCTATCATCATAACAAAGCTCAAAACCGGGAAGGACATCCGTAAGATGGGCTCCGGCAATGCGGGCTTTACAAACGTTCTGCGCTCCGTGGGCGTCGGACCTGCGGTCGCGACCATCATCTGCGACTACCTCAAGGGCGTCATCGCCGTCCTGATCGGCTGGTGGCTGTTCTCGACCCTGACCGTCACCAACGACGTTGCGCCTGTCGAGTACGTCAAGTACGGTCGCTACCTCGCGGGCATGTGCGTCATCATCGGACATTCCTTCCCGATCTACTACGGTTTCAGGGGAGGGAAGAGCGTCGTCACCGCCAACGCCCTGATGCTGGTGGTCGACTGGCGTGTGTTCCTGATGATCCTCGGCACCTTCCTGATCATCGCGCTCGCGACCAGGCTGATCTCCCTCGGCTCTGTTGCCTGCGCCGTGCTGTACCCCGTGTACACCTTATTAGTGACCTACTTTCTTGAATATCTGCCATTCCTCGGAACGGAGAACGAGCTGCGCTTCCGCTTCGTGCTGATCTCCACCGCCTGCGCCCTTGCGGTCGGGCTGATGGTCATTATCCGTCATAAGGATAATATCAAGCGCCTGATGAACGGCGAGGAAAAGGGCATCAAGGCTAAGAAAAAGGAGAAGGCTGAAGCAGTATGAAACGAGTGATATCCATTCTTTTTGCATTGTTGATCATAGCGGTCTGCGTGATCCCCGCCGCGGCGGTCGATTACGGCTGCAATGTCGATACTGTCTCCGGCGCGGTCTATTTGGAGAATCTCGACACCGGCGCGGTGGTCTATGAGAAGAATTCCACCACCCAGATGTATCCAGCCTCCACCACCAAGATCATGACCTACGTCATCACGGCGGAGAACGTGACCGACTTCGATAATACGATGGTCGAGATCAAGGAGGACGTCATCACGGGTCTTGATCCCGAGAGCACCGTCATGGGCTTGTCCTCTCATATCGGCGAGCAGGTTTCCGTCCGCGATCTTCTCTACGGCTTGATGCTCCCCTCCGGCAACGACGCCGCGCTGGTGCTTGCCGATTACGTCGGTAGCGGCATCCCGCATTTTGTCGAGATGATGAACGCCAAGGCGGCGGAGCTCGGCTGTACCGGCACCCATTTCATGAACCCCCACGGTCTGTATGACGCCGACCATTACACCACCGCCCACGACATGGCGCTGATCGCGAAGCACGCGAGAACCCTCAACAGCTTCATGGAGATCACCAGCACCGTCTACTACACTCCCGCGGGCTTTGAGACCCTGCACAACACCAACTATATGCTCGACCAGAGCTTCGAGGGCGGCGCGTACTACTACCCCTACACCAAGGGCATCAAGACCGGCTATCTGGACGAAGCCGGAAAGTGCCTTGTCACCACCGCGGAGAAGGACGGCTTCACCTACCTTTGCGTCTGTCTCGGCGCGAACTACTCCTACGCGGAGGACGTCAACTACGCCATGAAGGACACCGCGAACCTATACAACTGGGCGTATGAGAACCTCGGCACCCAGACCGTCTACGGTCCCTCCGACACTGTCACCACCGTCCCCGTCAAGTATGTCTGGGGTGACAAGACCGTGACCGCTGTCCCTGAGAAGGAGGTTTTCGCGCTCCTGCCGAACAGCTTCAACAAGGATCTGATCGTCGTGGATATCAATTGCAAGGATGTGGTGGAAGCCCCGGTGAAGAAGGGCGACGTCCTCGGCACCGTCAGCGTCCGCTATGACGATATGGATCTCGGCACGACCAACGTCGTCGCCGCTCAGGATATCGAGCGCGACGGCTTGAACTACACGCTCTCGAAGATCGGCGAGTTCATCAAGACCCATATCGTGCTTGTGCTGATCATCGTCGTCGTCCTGATCCTGCTGATCATCCTGCTGGTCGCCGCAAGCTCCGCCCGACGCCGCCGCAAAGCCCGCGCCGCCAGAGCAAGAAACAGAGGCACCGCCGGCCGCCATTCCAGATGAAAACATAAAAGCAAAGCGACAGGTCACGCGCCTGCCGCTTTTCATTTGCACAATCTGTCGGATTTCGGGGAACTTTCTCTTGACTAATCTTCCCCGAGGTTATACAATAAATAGGTAATAAAGATTTCAGGAGGCAAGCTATGTCAGACTGCATTTTTTGTAAGATAGCCGCGGGAGAGATCCCCTCGAACAAGGTCTATGAGGACGACCGCATCATCGCGATCCACGACCTCAACCCGATGGCGCCCGTGCATGTGCTCTTCATCCCGAAGGAGCATTATTGCTGCGCGAACGCGATCAACGCAGAGAACAGCGATATTATCGCCCATATCTTTGAGAAGATCCCCGTTGTCGCGAAGGAGCTGGGACTTGAAAACGGCTACCGCATCGTCAACAACTGCGGCGAGGACGGCGGCCAGACCGTCATGCACATCCATTTCCATCTCCTCGGCGGCAAGAAGCTGAGCCTCGGAATGGGCTGACTCAGCATATTGATCTCCAGGCTCCGTGCCATAGCGAACTTAATCAAAACAAAAGTAAAGAAGGTATTTTCCCATGGGCAGAACATTTAAAATGAATATCGCCGGCTGTGAGCGCGAGCTCCCGCTGTGCGAAGTGAACGCGCATCTGGACATCGCCGCTTTCATCATGTTCGGCGACGTAGAGGTGACGGAGAAGGCCGCCGCGGAGCTGTTGAAGATCGCTCCCAAGCACGACGTCGTCATCACAGCGGAGGCCAAGGGCATCCCGCTCTGCTATGAGGTCGCGCGCCAGGGCTGCGGCAAGTACATCGTCGCGCGCAAGGGCGTGAAGGTCTATATGCCCGACCCCATCAGCGTGAACGTCCAGTCCATCACCACCCTGAGCCAGCAGACCCTCTATCTCGGCAGCGACGACGCGGAGCATATGCGCGGCAAGGACGTCCTGATCGTGGACGACGTCATCTCCACCGGCGAGAGCCTCCACGCGCTTGAGGCGCTGGTCGAGAAGGCGGGCGGCAACATCGTCGGCAAGGCGGCTGTCCTCGCGGAAGGCGACGCGGCTGACCGCGACGACATCATCTTCCTCCAAAAGCTCCCCGTATTCCCTAAGTAAATCCTGATTCATTCAAATAGATGTCATTGCGAGCCCTTTAGGGCGCGGCAATCCCACAAAGAGAGAATCGCACGAATCATCATTTGCAAAACCATTAAAGAGGTAAACTCATGAAGCGATTGTTAGCACAGATCGGTATTACATACTTTTCTGTGCTGGCGGTCGCTTTTTATTTATCCGATCTTTTAATATTGATCCTCGCGGGCGTCGCGCTGATCCTCTCCGTCCTCTTTCTGATCATCCGCAAGACCCGTCGGACGATCTTCGTCCCCGCGATGGCAGTCGCCGCGCTCGTCGCCTGTCTCGTCAATCTCGGCTTTACCCATTGGCACGTCCTTCCGCTGATCGAGAAGTACGCGGATTCCGAGCGTGTGATCAAGGCTGTTGTCAGCGACGAGCCGTACCGCTGCTACACCCAGACCG
The DNA here is from genome assembly GCA_902773635.1 of uncultured Ruminococcus sp. Taxonomy (GTDB): domain Bacteria; phylum Bacillota; class Clostridia; order Oscillospirales; family Acutalibacteraceae; genus Ruminococcoides. The sequence continues at coordinate 28,743 of CACYFH010000009.1, forward strand.
TCTATCCGATGGAGGTCAGAGCGGTCGATGGGGAAGAGGCGCGCTTCCGTCTCCTGCTCTACTCCAAAGAGGATCTCGGCGCTGAGCCGGACGATCTTCTCACCTTCTCGGCGACACTCTCAAAGACGGAGAACGACACCTACCGTTCCCGCCAATACTTTCTCAACGTTGACGACTACCGGATAACGGAGCATGAAGCGGCTGAGAGCCATTCCTTATACTTCCACCTGATCAAGCTGCGCGAGAAGCTGCGTTCCGGCTTGAACGTCTGCCTGCCCGCAGACTGCGCCGCTCTCTGCCGCGCGGTGTTCATCGGCGATAAATACGCCCTCGATACGGACACGCTCAGCGCCTTTCGCTATGCGGGCGCGTCCTACTTCATCGTCGTTTCGGGCATGCATTTCGTCGTTATCTGCGGCTTGATCGCGCGCCTGCTTCGCCGTCTTCGCAACCGCTGGCTGAGCCTGATCCTGAGCGTTCTTTTCATCCTGATGTATATGGCGCTGACGGGCTTTCGACCGTCCGTCCTGCGCGCGGGCATCATGATGCTGGTCTACATGACCGGCTCCGCTCTGCGGCGGCAGACCTATTCTCCCAATCACCTCGGACTCGCGGGCGTCCTGATCCCCTTCATCGTCTCGCCCTACGGCGCGGGTGACGTCGGGCTGATCCTCTCCTTCTATGCGACCCTCGCGATCCTGCTCTGGGCGACCCCGATCCTCAACAAGATCGGCTGTAAAGATCCGGAGGGCGCGATCCTCCGCTTCCATCCGAGAGCCTTCTTCCACCGCCTGAGAACGCAGGATAAGAAGAAAACGGCAAACCCACCCTCACAAAAACTCGATTGGCTGAAAAAGCTCTGGAATATCTTTGCATCCGTCCTCGCGGTCAGTATGGCAGTCAACATCCTCGTCTTTCCGCTGAGCATCATCATCTTCCGCAGCTTCTCGCTGGTCACGCTCCTGTCCTCTGTCCTGCTCTATTATTGGATCTACCTGATCCTCCTGCTCTCGATGGCGGTCGCGATCCTGTTCTGGCTCGGACCTCTGCGCGTGCTGACCGTACCGCTCGCGGCTCTCCTGACCCTCTCATGCCGGATCGTCCTGTGGATCGTCCGCACCCTCGCCGACCTGCCCTTCTCCTATATCCCGATGCGCGAGGACTACCTGATCGTGTGGATCATCAGCTCTGCGCTGTTTTTCACCGCCGCCTATCTCTGCAAGACCAAGCGCAAAGCCTGCCTGCGCTATGCGGCGCTTGGCTCAGCCCTCGTCTTTATTGCGGGTGCGCTCCTGCATACCGTCCTCAATCTGAATACCCTGACCCTTCGCGTCTTTGAGAGCGAAAGCGGTATCTGCGCGGGCGTCGACTGCGGCGGTCGCTTCTACCTTCTGTCAACGGAATGTTCCTCCAAAACCCTCTATAACTCCCTGAGGAAGCTCGAGAGATCCTACGGCGGCGCGGAGCTGATTCTCTGCTCCAATATCAAGACCCTCGAAAAGCTCGAGCAGTTCTCCGACAGAGAATTTGCAATTTCCGGCTATTTGTTGTATGATGATTCATATACGGCGAACGACCCGCGCATCCGCAGGGTAGGGGAGAACACGACCTTCGTCCTCGGTGACGACCTGACCCTCACGACCTACCTTTCCAAGGGGCATGTGCTCTCCTATCTCCGCGCCGGAAACAGGACGCTCCTCCTTCTCCCTAAGACCTGTTCCCTCAGCGATATCCCCGAGAGCCTGCGCCGACCCGATATCATCGTCATGCCGTCTCCCTTCGCGGGAGCGGATGCGCTGACCTGTACCGATCTCATTCTGGGCGGCAGCAAGCCCCTTTCTTTACCTTCCTACAGCAACATCCATCTGACCGCCGACGGCGATTTATCCTACGATCTGAGGTGACCTATGTATACCGAAAGTGAACTGAAAAAGCACCTGAACAGTGGCAGCTTCCGCAATCTCTACCTGACCTTCGGTGAGGAGAAGATGCTCGTGAAGCGTTCCGCCGAGCTGATCCTGAAGAAGGTCTCCGGCGGCGACCTGAGCGAGTTCAACTACCATGAATTTGACAACAACAGCGATATTGCGGATATCTCCGTCAGCGCGGATATCATCCCCTTCATGAGCGAGCGCAACATCGTCCGCATCACGGATATGGACGTCGACAAGCTCGGCAAGAGCAATTTCGAAGCCCTGATGAAGATCCTGCAAAATCTCCCTTCTTCCACCGTCGTGATCTTCACCATGCCCACCCTCGACGTCACCTCCAAGACCGCCAAGGAACCGATGAAGAAGCTGATCTCCTTCATCGACAAGAACGGCGTCTGCCTCGAGCTGACCCACCGCACAGGTCTCGCCCTCGAGCGCGATCTCTGCAAGTGGGCGAAGGCGGGCGGCTGCACCATGACCGAGCTGACCGCCCATACCCTCGTCCAGTACGTCGGCGAGGATCTCAACCGCCTCAACGCCGAGATGAAGAAGCTCACCGCCTATGCCGACGGTGCGGAGATTACCCCCGAGATGATCGACCTGCTCGTCTCCAAAAGCACCGACGCCAGCGTCTACGACCTTTTCGGCTACATCATCAGCGGCAAGCTCGACCCCGCTCTCCGCGCCCTCTCCGTCCTTTTCTACCAGCGCGTCGAGCCGGTCTATATCGTCACCGTCCTCTCCGGCGCCTACCTCGACGCCTACCGCGCGCGCGTCGGCACAGAAGCCGGCAAGCCCTCAGCGGAGATAGGGAAGGACTTCAACTACAAAAAACGCGCCTGGGTGCTCGATAAGATCGCCCGTCAGATCAAGAGCGTCTCCACCCCTGCCTTGCGGAGAAGTCTCGACGAGCTTCTCTCCGCCCAGACCCGCCTGGTCACAGAAGCGGTCGACGGCACCGCCGAGGTCGAGCGCCTTGTCTGCACCCTCGCCCTGATCGCGGAGGATCGCGCTGATGCCTGAGAAGATACAGCTGAAAGAAGCCGTCCTCGTAGAAGGCCGCTACGACCGCATCAAGCTCAGCGAGTTCATCGCTTCGCCCATCATCGAGACCGGCGGCTTCCGCGTGTTCAAGGATAAGGAGAAGCAGGCTCTGATCCGCGCCATCGCCGCGCGCCGCGGCATCCTCGTCATGACCGACGTCGACTCCGCGGGCTTCGTGATCCGCAACTTCCTGCGCGGCATCGTCCCGGAATCTCAGCTTCTCCATGCCTACATCCCGACAGTACAGGGCAAGGAACGCCGCAAGCCCGAACCCTCCAAGGAAGGCGTCCTCGGCGTAGAGGGACTCGACCGCGAGACCCTCCTCAAAGCCATCCAAACCTCCGGCGCACATATAAATGAGGCTCCCTTTGGTAAAGGGAGCTGTCGCGAAGCGACTGAGGGATTGCATAATTGTCCGAGCGGACACGAGTGTCCCGCGAGTAACCATTCCCCCCTCACCAAGCTCGACCTCTACACCTACTCCCTCAGCGGCACTCCCGACGCCGCGAAGAACCGCGCCGCCCTGCTCTCCGCCCTCGGACTGCCCAAATACCTCACCGCGAACGCCCTCCTCTCCGCCCTCAACTGCCTGTTCACCAAAGAGGAATTCGAGCGTTATCTCGACACCACAGACTTCTCCTGACCCGCCAAACGGCGGGTTTTCTTTTCAATGTAGGGGACGTCGCCCCCGACGTCCCGCCAGTAAAGCCTTCCCCTTGGGGGGAAGGTGGGCTTACGTTTCCTCTTGCAGTCGAACTCAGAGAATCAAGGGATACCGCAACATGTCGCATTTCAACCTTGCTAAGCAATCGACCGCCCCCCTCAACATTCCATCACAATCCCTTCGCCTGATCCACCACCATATTTTGTGCATTTCACCCAATCAAGGCACAATCCATTAGTGCAACTGCACAAAAATCTTTAATTTCGAAAGAATCTCAAACGTTTTCTTGACTATTTTTTTTAAATTTGATATAATGCTTATACCAATGGTAGAAGGATAGGAGTGCCATGCCCTTTTGCCGGTTGCACATAGCTTTTTTTGATGACGGAAAAGGTTACAATTCTGTTACATAAAATTGCCATTTTGTGCACCGCGCACAAAAGCTGATACGAAAATTCTTCTAATTTGCACAAAAACGCAGAAAGAATAGTTATGCAATTTGCATGCAGACATATTCTTTCACAAAGTTCATAAAACGCTTGGTTTTATGAATTAAAACTTGTATTTTTTTTATTGTTACGCCGGTGAGCGAAGGCGCTTGCGGCAGACAGCGGAACGATGTCGGGCGGAAGGCTCAGCGAGCTGAATGGTCAGTTCCCGCCGGACATTTGACAAGAGGAATCACACAGCAGTCATTCCGAGGAGGGATTTATCCCGACGTGGGAATCCCACAAAGAGGGAATTCACTTCTCCTCCTGCACGGTATTAATGACCGTGGCAATGACATCGTAATGAATCAGCGCTTAGTTCATTCCTAATTCCTCATTCCTAATTCCTAATTAGCGAAGTCCGTTCCTGCTCCTGCCAAAACGCGCCAAGAAAAGTCCAAAACCTTGCCGACCGTAACGAGAAAGGGAGGAATCTTTACATGAAACAAAAGATCGACCGCATAACAACCGGAGCTAAGAGCATTTCTCTGCGTACCCTCGCAATGGTGCTCTGCTTTGTCATGCTCCTCTCCGCTATCGGCGTAGGCACCGTGGTCACCGCGATCGCGAAGTCATCCAACGCCAAGGCGGCAGCCGCCGGCGCGCTCTCCAGAGCTGTCGCTGACGTCGCTGTTGAGGAAGAGGACGATGACGACGTTGTTGTTACCAAGAAATCCGACTCTGACCTTGCCGACACCGGAGCGGCTGATGTTTATGCGGTCGCAGGTTCGTGGGATAACTGGACAAAGCACTATTTTACCGGTTCGACCGGATCGGCTACGGTGTCAATTAATCTTGCCGACAACACCAGTTATACATTTAAGATTTATTCAAGCTACAGCAAAACATGGTATGGCGCTGATCATACCTTTACCGGAACTCAGAGCGATTATTATTTTATGACGAGTAAGGAGCAGATCGGACGGAAGGCAGAGCTTGTCTATGCCACCGCTCCGACGCCCGAACAGCTGTCCTCTCTTAAGGAAGCGGTCAGACGGCGCTACGGGCTTGAGCCGGGAGAGCTAAATCTTCTGGAAAGGCTGTTCCGCGGGGAATACTATCTCTCCCAGCGCATCCTGATCGACGGCGCACTCGAATGCGGCAGTGAAGTCACGCATTTTACGGCGCTTAATGACATAGCGGTAAGCGGTGTCTACGGCAAGGTCTTTGACTTTTCCGTCTTTTCCGACGATCACATGATCGGCCGCTACCGTGCCGACGGAATGGTCTGCTCGACCCCGACCGGATCGACGGCCTATGCGCTTTCTGCCGGAGGGCCTCTGATGGAACCGGAGCTGTCGCTCATTGAGATCACGCTGATCTGTCCGCATTCGCTGTTCAACCGGCCGCTGCTGCTGTCGGCGGACAGAACCGTGACGATCCGTCATGCGGCGGACGATTCGCGGGACATCATTCTGAGCGCCGACGGTGAGAGGCCGGTGCCGTTCCCGCCGGATGCACAGCTCACGATCCGGCGTTCGGAGAGTATGGTATCCATCATTCATCTGCACAGCGGCAGCTTTTATGATGCAGTCAGCCGCAAGCTGATGCAATCCATCAAGGGCTTCGGAGAATAGGGGGCAGCCATGAAGAATGCAAGACAAAAGGAGATCCTCGATCTGATCCGCACCAACAGCGTCGGCAATCAGGATGCTTTGATTGAGCTGCTGTCTGCCCGGGGATTTCCGGTGACACAGGCGACTGTCTCCCGCGACATCCGGGAGCTGAATCTCATTAAAAAAGCCGATGCACAGGGCGTTTACCGCTATGTGCTCCCGGATGCACCGGCGGCGCAGGGCGA
>CACYFH010000010.1 GCA_902773635.1 uncultured Ruminococcus sp.
CGTGTGCTGTACAAAGACAAAGCCGGGCTGGACAACATACTTGTTGACGATCTTCTCGACATCGGAGCCGGTACGGGTGAGGATCTTGACCTTCATTTCAATATCCGCCTCGCCGGGAGCGATAACGGTATAATCGGTGACGATCAGCTTCGCGTCGGCAGCCTTGAAGGAATAGCCTCTCGCCTTGCTGGCGTTGAAGATGATCCTGCCGGCCTTGGAAGCGTTGGACATGGTATCGTCGCCGGTGACCGGGAATACTTTTTCAAGATCCACGATCATGCCGTCGTCGTTGGGGTCCCATTCGTCATTCAGACTGAGGATAGAAGCGGGATAATCCAGCTCCGCGTCAAGGGACGCGATCATGCCGTCGTCGATAGCGGAGGTGTTCAGATAAGCGTATACGGTGAAGGTATCGCCGACGTTGAACTCCTTGGTCTCAGTCTCGCCGTCAAAGCCGTGGAGGGTGACAGTCGCCTTCTCAATGGCAGTTGTCGGCTCAGCGGTAGTCGGCTGAGGTGCGGGAGTTGTAGGAGCGGGAGTGGTGGGTGCGGGGGTGGTAGGCTGAACGGTCGTAGGCTCAGCAGTGGTCGGCTGGGGAGTGAGCTTCGGGATGATCAGGCTCTCTCCGGTGACCTCTACCGCGCCGGTCGCGTCAGCAAACAGCTTGTTGCAGACAGAGCAGATATAGTGCGCCTTCATGCCCTCCGCCTCGTAGGTGGCGGGGACTTCCGCAACATAGGTCAGAGTGTGAGCGAGCTTTGCGATGGTCTTGTGGGTGCGGGAGATCTCCTCGCCGCAAGTGGAGCAATAGACGACCTCGTCGTAGCTGCCTTCTGCGGTGCAGGTGGCGGGGACTTCATTCTCGCGGACAATGGTCGCGGGAGTATGGGTATGCTCAGTGGGAGCAGGATCGGTAGGCTGAGGTGCGGGTTCAGTAGGTGCGGGTTCAGTAGGTTCAGCTTCAGTCGGCTGAACGTCGTAGGAAACGGTGTAGTTCGGGTCGAAGGTCGTATGCTGGACGAATACAAATCCGGGCTGGACAACATACTTGTTGACGATCTTCTCGACATCGGGGCCGGTACGGGCAAGGATCTCGACCTTCATTTCAATATCCGCCTCGCCGGGAGCGATAACGGTGTAATCCGTGACGATCAGCTTCGCGTCGGCAGCCTTGAAAGAGTAACCTCTCGCCTTGCTGGAGTTGAAGATGATCCTGCCGGTCTTGGAAGCGTTGGACATGGTATCGTCGCCGGTGACCGGGAATACTTTTTCAAGATCCACGATCATGCCGTCCTCAGCGGGATCCCATTCGTCATTCAGACTGAGGATAGAAGCGGTGTAGTCCTGCTCACAGTCGAGGGACGCGATCTTACCGTCGTCGATCAGGGCGGTATTCAGATAGGAATACACGGTGAAGGTGTCGCCGACGTTGAACTCTCTGGTCTCGGTCTCGCCGTCAAAGCCGTGGAGGGTGACGATCGCCTTCTCAGCGGCAGTCGTCGGCTCAGCGGCGGTAGGCTGGGGAGCGGGCTCGGTCGGCTGGGGTTCGGGCTCAGTCGGAGCGGGTTCAGTCGGCTGAACGTCATAGGAAACGGTGTAGTTCGGGTCGAAGGTCGTATGCTGGACGAATACAAATCCGGGCTGGACAACGCCCTTGTGGACGATCTTCTCGACCTCGGGGCCGGTACGGGCAAGGATCTTGACCTTCGTTTCAATATCCGCCTCGCCGGGAGCGATAACGGTGTAATCCGTGACGATCAGTTTCGCATCGGCAGCCTTGAAAGAGTAACCTCTCGCCTTGCTGGAGTTGAAGATGATCCTGCCGGTCTTGGAAGCGTTGGAGATGGTATCATCGCCGGTGACCGGGAATACTTTTTCAAGATCCACGATCATGCCGTTGTCGTTGGGGTCCCATTCATCGTTCAGGGAGAGGATGGACGCGGTGTAGTCCTGCTCACAGTCAAGGGACGCGATCTTACCGTCGTCGATCAGGGCTGTATTCAAATAAGAATATACGGTGAAGGTATCGCCGACGTTGAACTCTCTGGTCTCGGTCTCGCCGTCAAAGCCGTGGAGGGTGACGGTCGCCTTCTCGGCGGCAGTCGTCGGCTCAGCGGTAGTCGGCTGGGGAGCGGGCTCGGTAGGCTGGGGAGCGGGCTCGGTAGGCTCGGGAGCGGGTGTGGTGGGAGCAGGCTCGGTCGGCTCGGGATCAAGCGGGATCCGCTCCCCGATGCCCTTGTTACGCGCTTCTTTTCTGCGGGCAACGAAAGCGGAAAGCAAATTCAAATCGTTCACGTCTACAGCAGGATCTAAGCCTATCGCTTCATCATCTCTGTAAACGTTAGCAATTCTGAATTCGAGCTGATCCGGGGACATCGTAAAATAACGGATATATCCCGACCTTCTCGACAGTGAGCATCTCAGCTCAAAAACGTCGTTGACGTCAACGTATCCGTTGCGGTTGACGTCGCCGAGAAGAGGGATCGGGTAAGGTTCGGTTTCTTCAGCGGCAGTCTGCACGATGCCGACTGTGATCATGCTGAGCATCATCATCAGGATCAGCAGTAAGCTGACTGCGCTTTTGGCTTTTTTCATGTAATCTCCTCCGTTTTCTGTACCGACATGCGGATGCCGGCGCATGATTTCTCACCCATGCATGGCGCATAAGTGCTATTATGTTTATTATATTACAAACGTGTAACTGATTCAAGAATCGTCCGGTCTTTTAGTCCATTTGCCATATAGAAAAAACGCTTTCAAATTTATGCAGTCTGCCAAGAGGTCTGGCGGATGTTGCCAATCAGGAGCCCCGTTTCTCGTGAATAATGACGGAAAAAGCGCCTCCGGCACATACATGCCGAAGGCGCATAGCGTTTGGTTATGATAGATTATTCCTCGATGGGAGCAACGGGAGCGGTGGGGATGAAATTCTCCTCCAGCTCGATGTTGTTGTAGCGCGGCATACCGGTACCGGCGGGCACGAGCTTACCGATCAGGACGTTCTCCTTCAAGCCGACCAGCGGATCGACCTTGCCCTTGATAGCGGCGTCGGTCAGCACGCGGGTGGTCTCCTGGAAGGACGCGGCGGACAGGAAGCTGTCGGTCGCGAGAGAAGCCTTGGTGATACCAAGCAGGAGCTGGGTCCAGGTAGCTTCCTTGAGACCCTCCTCGCCGTTCGCGATGCGCTCCTTGATGAGCTTGTTGGCATAGAGGACCTCGGTGCGGTTGTACATCTGGCCGTGCATGAAGTCGGTGGAACCGGGATCGTCGACTCTGACCTTCTTGAGCATCTGGCGGACGATGACCTCGATGTGCTTATCGTTGATATCAACACCCTGCAGACGGTAGGTACTCTGTACCTCAGAGATCAGGTAGTCCTGAACCGCCTTCGCGCCCATGATCTCCAGAATATCGTGGGGATTGACGGCGCCGTCGGTGATCTTGTCGCCCTTCTTGACATGGGCGCCCTCTTCCACGGCTACGCGGAAGCCGAAGGGGATCAGATAGCTCTTCTCCTCACCGGTCTCGGTATTGTAAATGATCGCGTGGCGGGCGTTCTTGATCTCCTCAAAACGCACCTCACCGTCGATCTCGGAAATGATCGCGAGATTCTTGGGCTTACGGGTCTCGAACAGCTCCTCGACACGGGGAAGACCCTGAGTGATATCCTCAGCGGACGCGACGCCGCCCGTATGGAAGGTACGCATTGTCAGCTGGGTACCGGGCTCGCCGATGGACTGTGCGGCGATGATACCGACCGCCTCACCGACGGTGACGGGCTGGCCGTTCGCAAGGTTCGCGCCGTAGCACTTCTTGCAGACGCCGTGCTTACTGCGGCAGGCGAGGATGGAGCGGATCTCGACGCTCTCAACGCCGGAGTTGCAGATGATATCGGCTTCCTTATCGCCCATGAGGGTATCCTTGGAGACGAGGACGTTGCCGTTCTCATCACAGAAATCACGGACGAGATAGCGGCCGAGCAGACGCTCGTGCATCTCCTCGATGACCTGCTTGCCAGCCTTGATGTCAAAGACCTCAAGACCGTCGTTCGCGTGGCAGTCGTCCTCACGGATGATGACCTCCTGAGAAACGTCGACGAGTCGACGGGTCAGGTAACCGGAGTCCGCGGTACGCAGCGCGGTATCGGCAAGACCCTTACGCGCGCCACGGGAGGAAATGAAGTATTCCAAGATGTTCAGACCTTCACGATAGTTCGCACGGATCGGGATCTCGATGGTCTTACCGGAGGTGTTCGCGATCAGTCCGCGCATACCCGCGAGCTGACGGATCTGGCTCATAGAACCACGCGCGCCGGAATCAGCCATCATGTAGATCGGGTTATATCTGTCAAGGTTGCCCTGCAGCTTGTCGGTAACGTCGTTGGTCGCCTTCTCCCAGATGGAAAGAACCTTCTCGTATCTCTCCTGGTCGGAGCGCAGACCCATGTTGTATTCCTCGCGGATTGCGTCGACGTCGGTCTCAGCCTTCGCGATGATCTCCTTCTTCTCGGGCGGGATGGTCGCGTCGCAGACAGCGACGGTGATCGCGCCGATGGTGGAGTACTTGTAGCCCTGTGCCTTGATCTTATCGAGCACCTCAGCGGTGATCTCGGTACCGTGGACGCGGATGCAGGCGTCGATGATCTTACCGAGCTGCTTCTTGCCGACGAGGAAATCGACCTCAAACTTGCAGATGTTCTCCTCGACGCTTCTGTCGACAAAGCCGAGATCCTGGGGAACGGCACGGTTGAAGATGATCTTGCCGACGGTGGTGTCGATAATGGCGCTGTGCTTCACGCCGTCGATCTCGACCTCGCGTCTGACCTTGATCTTGCTGTGGAGGGTAACGTACTTGGTCTGATACGCCATCAGCGCCTCGTCAACGTCCTTGAACGCCTTGCCTTCACCCGGCTCGCCGTCCTTGTCGAGCGTCAGGTAGTAGGAACCGAGGATCATATCCTGGGTCGGAACGACGACAGGCTTACCGTCGGAGGGCTTCAAGAGGTTGCCGGCGGCGAGCATCAGGAAGCGGGCTTCCGCCTGCGCCTCCGCAGACAGCGGAACGTGGACAGCCATCTGGTCGCCGTCGAAGTCCGCGTTGTATGCGGTACAAACCAGCGGATGGAGCTTGAGAGCGCGACCCTCAACGAGGACAGGCTCGAACGCCTGGATACCTAATCTATGGAGCGTAGGCGCGCGGTTCAGGAGGACGGGATGGCCCTTGATGACCACCTCGAGCGCGTCCCAGACCTCGGGCTTCGCTCTCTCGACAGCCTTGCGGGCTGCTTTGATGTTCTGAGAGACCTTGGTCTCGACAAGGCGCTTCATGACGAAGGGCTTGAACAGCTCGAGCGCCATCTCCTTGGGCAGACCGCACTGGTACATCTTCAGCTCAGGGCCGACGACGATAACGGAACGGCCGGAGTAGTCGACACGCTTGCCGAGAAGGTTCTGACGGAAACGACCCTGCTTACCCTTGAGCATATCGGAGAGGGACTTCAGAGAGCGGTTGGACGGACCGGTGACAGGACGGCCTCTTCTGCCGTTGTCGATCAGGGCGTCGACCGCTTCCTGCAGCATGCGCTTCTCGTTACGGATAATGATATCGGGAGCCTCCAGCTCGAGGAGTCGAGCCAGACGGTTGTTACGGTTGATAACGCGGCGATACAGGTCGTTCAGGTCGGAGGTCGCGAAACGGCCGCCGTCGAGCTGTACCATCGGGCGGATATCCGGCGGGATGACCGGGAGCGCTTCCAGGATCATCCACTCGGGACGGTTGCCGGAGAGACGGAACGCCTCTACGACCTCCAGTCTCTTGGAAAGACGGGCGCGCTTCTGGGAGGTGGAGCAGTTCTCCAGCTCCTCCTTGATCTCAGCGGAGAGTTGCTCGAGGTCGATCTCAGCCAGCAGGTCGCGGATCGCCTCGGCGCCCATGCCCGCCTTGAAATCGTCCTCATACTTCTCGAGCATGTCGCGGTACTCCTGCTCGTTCAAAAGCTGGAGCTTCGTGAGCTCTCTCGCGTCGCCGGGATCGGTGACGATATAGGAGGAGAAGTACAAAACCTTCTCCAAAGTTCTCGGGGAGATATCCAGCATCAGGGAGATGCGGGACGGGATACCCTTGAAGTACCAGATATGGGATACGGGAGCGGCGAGCTCGATATGACCCATGCGCTCACGTCTGACCTTGGCGCGGGTGACCTCAACGCCGCAGCGGTCGCAGATCTTGCCCTTGAAGCGGATGCGCTTGTACTTACCGCAGTGGCACTCCCAGTCCTTGGTCGGTCCGAAAATGCGCTCGCAGAACAGACCGTCGCGCTCGGGCTTTAAGGTTCTGTAGTTGATGGTCTCGGGCTTCTTGACCTCGCCGTACGACCACTCTCTGATCTGGTCGGGAGAAGCCAGACCGATCTTGATTGAATCGAAAACGTTATTATCCATTTAAGCCCCTCCTTTACATTTCATCGGAGCCGAAGTCATCATAATCGAGCATATCGTCCTGATCCTCGAAAATGGATGATTCGTCAAACATATTGTCCTCGTCGCCCTGATCCTCGTCAAGAATGTAGCCGTCCATAGAGGTCATGACCTGATCCTCCTCGAGGGTCTCGTCATCGGAAACGGGTACGATATCGTCGTCCTCGTCAAAGTGCTGCTTGAGGTCGATCTCCTCGCCCTCGGAGTTGAGCACGCGCACGTCGAGAGACAGCGACTGCAGCTCCTTGATCAGTACCTTGAAGGATTCGGGGATACCGGGAGTGGGGATGTTCTGACCCTTGACGATGGACTCGTAAGCCTTGACACGGCCGACGACGTCGTCGGACTTGACGGTCAGGATCTCCTGCAGGGTGTAGGCGGCGCCGTATGCTTCAAGCGCCCAGACCTCCATCTCACCGAAACGCTGACCGCCGAACTGCGCCTTACCGCCCAAGGGCTGCTGGGTGACCAGGCTGTAGGGGCCGGTGGAGCGCGCATGGATCTTATCATCAACGAGGTGATGGAGCTTTAAGTAGTACATATAACCGACGGTAACGGGGTTATCGAACAGCTCGCCGGTTCTGCCGTCGCGCAGACGGGTCTTACACTCCATGGAGATACCGTTCTGACGGAAGCACTCGCCGAAGTCGATGCCGGTCTCATCGCGCATATCCGGGTAATCGTCCTTATCGCGGATGCGCTCGAACAGCTCAAAGATATCCTGCTCGTGAGCGCCGTCGAATACGGGGGTCATGATCTTCCAGCCGAGTGCCTTGCAGGCGTAGCCGAGGTGAACCTCCAGAACCTGACCGATGTTCATACGGGAAGGTACGCCCAGAGGATTCAGAACGATGTCGAGCGGAGTACCGTCGGGCAGGAAGGGCATATCCTCGACCGGCAGGATGCGGGAGACAACGCCCTTGTTGCCGTGACGACCCGCCATCTTATCACCGACGGAGATCTTGCGCTTCTGCGCCAGATAGCAGCGGACGACCTTGTTCACGCCGGGCTGGAGCTCCTCGCGGCACTCCTCGCGGGTGAATACCTTGACGTCGACAACGATGCCGCTCTCGCCGTGGGGTACGCGCAGGGAGGTGTCTCTGACCTCTCTCGCCTTCTCGCCGAAGATTGCTCTGAGCAGACGCTCCTCGGCGGTCAGCTCGGTCTCGCCCTTGGGAGTGACCTTACCGACAAGGATATCGCCGGCATGAACCTCGGCGCCGACGTGGATGATACCGTTCTCGTCCAGATCCTTGAGCATGTCCTCGCCGACGTTGGGGATGTCGCGGGTGATCTCCTCGGGTCCGAGCTTGGTATCGCGGGCGTCGATCTCATATTCTTCTATATGAATGGATGTATACTTATCTTCACGGACGATCTTCTCGCTGATGAGAACCGCGTCCTCGTAGTTGTAGCCTTCCCAGGTCATGAAGCCGATCAGGGCGTTCTTACCCAGAGAGATCTCACCGTTCTTGGTGGAGGGACCGTCAGCCAGTACCTCGCCCTTGACGACGCGCTGGCCGCGCTCGACAACGGGGATCTGGTTGATACAGGTGCCCTGGTTGGAGCGCAGGAACTTGATGACCTCGTGCTCCTTGACCTTGCCGTTGTCGTACTGGACGACGATGTGGTTCGCGTCCACGCTCATGACGGTACCGTCGTCATCGGCAAGTACGCAGACGCCGGAGTCGGTGCCCGCCTTGTACTCCATACCGGTACCGACGATCGGAGACTCGGTCACGAGAAGCGGAACAGCCTGACGCTGCATGTTCGCGCCCATCAGCGCACGGTTCGCGTCATCGTTCTCAAGGAAGGGAATCATCGCGGTCGCAACGGAAACGACCATGCGCGGAGAAACGTCCATGTAATCGAAGCGGGACGCCTTCAGCTCGACGAACTCGTCCTTATGACGGCCGACGACCTTATGATGGACGAAGTGTCCCTCTTCATCGAGCGGCTCGTTCGCCTGAGCGATATAGTACTCGTCCTCCACGTCCGCGGTCATGTAGACGACGTCCTTGGTGACGACGCCGGTCTCCTTGTCGATGCGGCGGAAGGGGGTCTCAATGAAGCCGTACTCGTTGATTTTCGCGAAGGTCGCGAGGTAGGAGATCAGACCGATGTTCGGGCCTTCAGGGGTCTCGATAGGACACATACGGCCGTAGTGGGTGTAGTGAACGTCACGAACCTCGAATCCGGCTCTGTCTCGGCTCAGACCGCCGGGACCGAGAGCAGAAAGACGGCGCTTGTGGGTCAGCTCAGCCAGCGGGTTGTTCTGATCCATGAACTGAGACAGCGGAGAGGAACCGAAGAATTCCTTGATCGCCGCGGTCACGGGACGGATGTTGATGAGGGATGCGGGAGACAGCGCCTCGGGATCCTGCGCCTGCAGGGTCATACGCTCGCGGATGACGCGCTCCAGACGGGAGAAGCCGATGCGGAACTGGTTCTGCAGCAGCTCGCCGACGCAGCGGATACGACGGTTGCCCAGATGGTCGATATCGTCGGTCACGCCGATGTGCTCGGCAAGGCAGTTCATATAGTTGACGGACGCGAAGATATCGTCCGTGGTGATGTGATTGGGAACGAGGTCATTTGCGCGGCGCTCGATCTCAGCCTTCAGCTCCTCCTCACTCTCGCAGGAATCGAGGATCTCAAAGAGGACGTCGGCAGAAACGCGCTCGCGGATACCCAGAGGGACGCAGTCGAAGTCGACCCAGGCGTTGATGTCGACCATGCCGTTGCTGAGGACCTTGATCTCATGGCCTTCCTCCGCCGCGATAAAGACGGACTTTACGCCGGCGTTGTCGATCTCGGCAGCCTTCTCGCGGGAGACGACGTCGCCGCGCTGGGCGAGCACCTCGCCGGTGCGGGGAGATACGACGGGCTGGGTCAGGGTGCGGCCGGTGATACGGCCGGCAAGGTTCAGCTTCTTATTATACTTATATCTGCCGACGCGGGACATGTCATAACGTCTCGGGTCGAAGAAGAGGTTGTTCAGATGTGTCTGAGCGCTCTCGATGGTAGGCGGCTCGGAGGGACGCAACTTGCGGTAGACCTCGATCAGACCGTCCTCAACGCTCTTGCAGGTATCCTTCTCAAAGGTCGCCTTGATGCGCTTGTCGTCGCCGAACATCTCGATGATATCGCCGTCGGTACCGAGACCTAAGGCGCGCAGGAAAACGGTGATCGGCAGCTTGCGGTTCTTGTCGATACGGACGTAAAACACGTCGTTGACGTCGTTCTCATACTCCAGCCATGCGCCGCGGTTCGGGATGACGGTGGAGGAGAACAGCTCCTTACCGGTCTTGTCGTGATCCATCTTGAAGTACACGCCCGGAGAACGGACGAGCTGGGAGACGATGACACGCTCAGCGCCGTTGATGACGAAGGTGCCGGAATCGGTCATCAGGGGGAAGTCGCCCATGAAGACGTTAGATTCCTTGATCTCGCCGGTCTCCTTATTCAGCAGGCGCGCGGTCACGCGCAGCGCGGCGGAATAGGTGGCGTCTCTCTCCTTACACTCGATGACGGAATAGTTGGGATGGTCGACGTCGAGGGTATAGTCGATGAAGTCGAGTACAAGGTTGTTCTGGTAATCGTTGATACCGGAAACGTCCTTGAACACCTCTTTGAGACCTTCATCCAGGAACCACTGATAGGATTTCTTCTGGATCTCGATCAGATTCGGCATCTCGATGACGTCTTCGATCTTACCGAAGCTCTTACGCTCCGCTCTGCCCAGTTTTACGTCTTTGACATTAACCAAAGGCACATCACTCCTTCTTGATATTCTCGTATTGGGAACCGAAAACGCCCCGCGACAAAATGTTACAAGATTGTTTTCTTTTGCCTCTTGACAAACGGCGCCGTCTTTGCTAATATACTTTGACGAAATTTCGACAGTGATCTTGAGGCGTATATATTCCCATAATGATACATTGTAGTATTCTAAACTTATCATCGAAAAAAGTCAAGGGATTTTTGAAAATTTTTCTCCTTTAATTCGGATTCGTAATTATAAATGAAAATCTTTTGTTCTCGAAAATGCAAGGAACACACGGCGGCGTTGTAAGTTTTAAGCCAACGTATTTTCACCGCGTTTATGGAAGTTCAACAATTATCCTTATCCGACCGACGATATTTAGGCAATACTCACCGAAGGAGCGCATCATGCCGCTACATCAGCAGAAAATCAGCAAAAAAATATTTCCGAATGTGACCGTGCACCTCTACGACAGCATCGACTCCACCAACAATGAAGCGAAGCGGCGCGCGGATAACGACCGAGGGCTTCACCTCTACGCGACGATGCACCAGACCGCCGGACGCGGCAGGAGAGGACACGACTTCTACTCCCCGCCCGACACGGGGCTGTACATGACGCTCGCCCTCCCCCTCTCCGCAAAGCCTGAGGACGTGCAGATCCTCACCTGCGCGGCGGCCGTCTGTGTATGTGAGGCGGTGCGGGAATTGAGCGATCAGAAGCCGCTGATCAAATGGGTCAACGACATCTATCTTGACGGCAAAAAGACCGCGGGCATCCTCACGGAGCTGGTCACGGACAGCAAAAATCAGCCCGTCGCCGTCATCATCGGCATCGGACTGAATCTGAAAACGGAGCGCTTTCCCAAGGAATTCGCCGCGACCGCAGGGAATCTGGGCGATATCGACCCCGATCTGCTGTGCGCGGAGATCGTGAACCGTCTGTGCGGTTGCGCGTATGCACTTCCGCGAAAGGATTTCCTCGAGAAGTATAAAAAATGGAATCTATGTATCGGCCGCACCGTGACCTATACGGAGGATGGTATGCTCCACACGGCGAAGGCGGTCGATATCGACAGCGACGGCGGGCTGGTCGTGGAGGAAAACGGCGCGCTCACTACGCTTAACTCGGGGGAGATATCGGTTAAGGCGGAAGGTATCTCCCTTCGGTCGGACAATTGATGCAATCCCTCAGTCATCGAATAAATTCGATGACAGCTCCCTTTACCAAAGGGAGCCTATGAGCCAGTAGATCAGACCGTAAACGACCGCGGCGGTCGTGCCGTATACCAGTACGGGGCCTGCAATCACGAACATCTTCGCGGCAAGTCCTGTGATCAAACCCTCCGCCTTGAACTCGATCGCGGGCGAGGACATCGCGTTGGCAAAGCCGGTGATCGGCACCAGCGTGCCCGCGCCGCCGTGCTTTGCGAGCTTCTCATATAAATGGAGCGCGGTCAGCAAGACGCCGAGGAAGATCAGCGACACCGAGCACAGGGTCGCGGCGGTCTCCTGCTCCAAGCCGAGCGAGAGATACAGCTCCAAGATCCCCTGACCGAGGGTGCAGATCGCCCCGCCGATCAGAAACGCTTTCAGACAGTCGAGCCAGAGCCGACTGTTCCGGGAGCGTTTTTTTACTAACTGCGCGTACTGTTCATTCGTCATATCATCACCGATGCTAGTATGGCGCGGCGTTCATAAATTATTCAACAAAATTTTAAATCTGCTTCTTGTAATCAACGCCATATGGATATATAATTAGACTGATATAATAGTGGTCAGTGATCAGTGATCAGTGGTCAGTGATCAGTGGTCAGTGGTTAGTGGTTAGTGGTTAGTGATCAGTGATTAGTGATTAGTGATTAGTGATCAGTGATCAGTGATCAGTAACCAGTGACCAGTGACCAGCAACCGGCAACCAGCAACCAGCAACCGACAGAAAGATTGATTATGAACATCCATTATTTAGATAACAGCGCGACAACGCAGGTGTGTGAGGAAGCGGCGAACGCCGCCCTGCGGATGATGCGCGAGAATTACGGCAATCCGTCCTCCCTGCATAAAATGGGGATAGCGGCGGAAGCCGCCGTGGAACAAGCGAGAGAAACGATCGTAGACGCGCTAGGCGTACAGGCAAAGAACGTTTTCTTCACCTCAGGCGGCACGGAAGCGAACAACACGGCGATCTTCGGCGCGGCGGAAGCGCTCAAACGGCGCGGCGACCGCGTCATCGTCTCCGCAATCGAGCACAGCTCCGTCTATGAGAGCGCGAAGCGGCTCGCGCAGCTCGGCTTTGACGTGCAATTTGCGCCCGTGAACGAGAACGGCGTGGTGGATATCGACGCCCTGCGCGGACTATTGAATGAGAAAACCATCCTCGTCTCCGTGATGGCGGTCAACAACGAGACCGGCTCCGTCCAGCCGACGGAGCGGATCGCAAAGCTCGTGCATGCGCTCAGCCCGGAGGCGCTCTTCCACTGTGACGCGGTACAGGCGTTCTGCAAAATGCCGCTCAAGCCAAAAAAATGGGGCGTCGACCTGATGACCGTCAGCGCGCACAAGATCCATGCGCCGAAGGGGTGCGGCGCGCTCTACATCCGCGAGGGCGCGCGGGTCATGCCGCTGCTCTACGGCGGCGAACAACAGCACAAGGTTCGCCCCGGCACGGAGAGCGCTCCGCTGATCGCGGCGTTCGGGACCGCGGTATCTCTCGCAGATATATCCGGGAACATGAGCCGTATCAGAGCCTTGAACGCATACGCAAAGGAAAGGCTCGCGGCGATCGAGGGCGTCGCCTTCAACTCGCCCGACGACGCGCTGCCGTACATCATCAACATCTCCGCTGAGGGCATACGCAGTGAGACGATGCTCCACCACCTGGAAAGCAGGGGCGTGTTCGTCAGCTCATCGAGCGCGTGCGCCAAGGGCAAGCGCAGTTATGTGCTCGAGGCGATGGGGCTCCCGGACGACCGCATCGACAGCTCCCTGAGGATCAGCTTCTCCAAGTACAACACGGAGGAAGACATTGACGCGCTGGTCGAAGGACTGAAAAGCGGGCTGAACACATTACAAAGAAAGTGAGGAGTTAGGGGCAAAGCAACAGCCGCCTAACAACTATTGATATGAAAGAAATCGTACTGATCAAGCTCGGCGAGATGGTTCTTAAAGGACTCAACCGCCGCACCTTTGAGGACGTGCTCCTCAAAAACATCAAATACCGTCTGCGCGGACTGGGACGCTTTGAGGTCAAGATCGCGCAGTCGACCATCTACATCACCCCGCTCTCCGAGGACATCGACCTTGACGACGTATGCGAGCGCGTCGGGGAGGTGTTCGGCATCGTGACCTTCTCCCGCGCGTGCGTATGCGAGAAGGATCTCGACGACATTCTCCGAAAAGCGCCCGAATACTGCCGCGAATACCTGGAAACGGCAAGAACCTTTAAGGTGGAATCCAAGCGCTCCGACAAGCGCTTCCCCTATAAATCTCCCGAGATCTCCGCGCAGGTGGGCGGCAAGCTCCTGGAGACCTGTCCGCACCTGAAGGTGGACGTGAAGGACCCGGAGGTCACCGTCACCGTTGAGGTGCGCGACTTCGGCGCCTACATCCGCTGTGCTACTATCCGCGGTCAGGGCGGTATGCCGGTCGGCACATCGGGTCTTGCGACCGTGCTGATCTCAGGCGGTATCGACTCGCCCGTTGCCGCTTATATGATGGCGAAGCGCGGCTTAAAGCTCAACGCGGTGCATTTTGAAAGCCCGCCCTACACCTCCGAGCGCGCGCGCATCAAGGTGGAAAAGCTCCTCAAAGAGGTCAGCCGCTTTGCGGGCTCCATCGAGATGCACACCGTGCCGCTGACGAAGGTACAGGAAGCGATGCGCGACCGCTGTCCCGAGGAGCTGTTCACCATTCTGCTCCGGCGCGTGATGATGAAGATCGCGACCCGCGTCGCGGAGCAGACGAAATCCGGCGCGCTGATCACGGGCGAGAGCCTCGGTCAGGTCGCTTCCCAGACGATGTACGCCCTGAACTGCACCAACGCCGCGGCGGGCAAGGTCGTTTTCCGCCCGCTGATCGGCATGGACAAGCAGGAGATCATCAACATCTCCCGCCGCATCGGCACCTTTGAAACCTCGATCGAGCCGTATGAGGACTGCTGTACCGTTTTCACGCCGAAGCATCCGCGCACGAAGCCGATCCTGCACTTTGTCGAGCAGGCGGAGCGTGAGGCACAGCTCGACGATCTGATCGAGGAAGCGATCGCGGGCATCACCGTCAAAACGATAGATTTCTAATCCGATTCTCATAAAGAAGGTACGTTTATGTACAAATGCGAACTGTATACTCTCTCAAAGGATCTTGACAGCGTGAATCTGCTGCGGGAAAAGAGCGGCGTACAGGCGGCGCTTGCGGAAGCGAACGCGGAGCTGCTGAACCTCAGCGAGCTGCCCGCCTCCCGCGGGAAGATCGCCGCTGAGGTCAGCCGGAAGCTCGATCTCGGCGCGGCGGATCTGTTCATCTTTGCCAACGCGCTCAGCTCGACCGACCACAGCTCCTTCCGCAAGCAATTCTACGACCTGGTCACGATGCTGCAGAACAGCGTGAAGTGCGACGACAAAGCGCTCTCTGTCAAGGTCAAGGTCAGCTCTCTGGGCGACCTCGGAAACGGCTGCAAGGGCTACTGCTTCCGGCTCAAGGACAAGCGGTTCTTAGCGCTCCCGCAGGCGAGCCTGACCGGAAAGGACAATGAAACGCTGATCACGGAAGCGCTCGCAAAGTCGGAGGATATCTTTGCCCAAAAGAGCGAGAAATATCCCGACGGCGTTTCCCTCGTCGACAAGAAGGGCAACGCGGTCGATCCGGCAGGTCATGAGCTGATCATAAAAGAAAAGGCCGATCACAAAAAGAAGCAGGGCTTCATCCGCTCGTTCATCCCGTGGAAGGGCGACAGCAAGAGCCAGATCATCCGCAAGAGCGTCGTGCTCGTCGCGATCGTCGCCTTCGTCGGCGCGCTGGCATATGTGCTGGATTTCTTCATTTTCGGTCCGATGCAGAACAACGCGATCACCAGCGAGATACAGTCGATCGCCTACAGCAAGAGCGGCGAGAGCGGCGAGGGCGGCGAGAAAGGCCCCGCGCAGGACTGGAAGGCGCTCAAAAAGATCAATAAGGAGATCGTCGGCTGGCTGAAGATCCCCGACACCGTCATCGACTACCCGGTGCTCGAGCACATCGGCGACGACCGCTACAACCAGTATTACATCGACAAGTCCTATAAGAAGGACGGCACGGAATACGGCAGTATCTTCCTCGACTATCGCTCCACGGACAGCGTGAACTCCCGCAACGTCATCATGCACGGTCACAACATGCGCGACGGCAGCCAGTTCCACAGCCTGCTGAGCTACTCGCACGAGGGCGACCTCAAGGGTGATCTCGACTACTACCGCAAGCACCCGGTCATCATCTTCAACACGCCCGAGGGCGATGCGAAGTACAAGATCATCTCCGTATTCAAGACCTCCACCCGCTATGAGCACGGCGAGTTCTTCAACTACATGCAGGGCGCGTTCAACTCCGACGCGGAGTTCATGAACTTCGTCTACAACCTGCGGATCCGCTCGATGTTCGACATCCCCGTCACCTGCAACGAGGGCGACCAGATCATCACCCTCTCCACCTGCTGCTATGAGTTCTACGAATGGCGCTGTGTGGTAGTCGCGCGTAAGGTTCGACCCGGTGAGGACGAGAGCGTGGACGTGAATCTCGCGTCGCTGAATCCCTCTCCCCTCTTCCCGGACGTTTACTATGAGCGTTACGGCGGCGAGAGACCCGACCCGCTCACCTTCAAGACCGCCAACAGCAAGAGCGCGATCTCCTGGTATGACGGCAAGGGCGATCTGGAGGGCAGCGAGGATCTGACCGCGACGCTGGCGGCGAATCCGACCGAGCCGCCGACCGAGAAGCCGAAGCCCGGCGAGACCCGTCCCACCGAGCCGCCGGAGATCACCTACTATCAGGTCGTCTACCGCAACGTTGACGGCAGCCAGTACGCAGCCTACAACGTGCGCGAGGGCGATCCTCTGCCGACGCCTCCGGGCACACCGACGATGGCGGAGGATGAAAACTTCACCTATGTGTTCGACGGCTGGAATCTGGATATACCGGGCGTTGACTTCCAGCATCTGAACGTCGGTCTGGAGATCTACCCGACCTTCAATGCGATCCCGAAATAAACCGATATCAACGGAGCGGCGCTCCCTACTGAATAAACTAT
Source organism: uncultured Ruminococcus sp. (assembly GCA_902773635.1). Classification (GTDB taxonomy): domain Bacteria; phylum Bacillota; class Clostridia; order Oscillospirales; family Acutalibacteraceae; genus Ruminococcoides. The sequence goes on from CACYFH010000010.1 coordinate 16,519, forward strand.
ATGAAATACGATCTGATCTTTTATATTGCAAAGAAAACATCCTACTGTGAGAAAACCGTGAAGCGCCTGCTGGGCGGCATCGGCGGCGAGGTGAACCTCGTCACCGACGCGACCACGCCTACCGCGCTGGGTGAGGAGGTCAGCGGGTCGCTGAGACGCTGTCCGCTCGCGGTGATCGTCGGAGGGCTCGGCTCCTATGACGACGACAACCTCGCGACGGTGCTCTCCCGCGTCTTCTCGAACTCCGGGCTGACGCTTGAGAACATGCGCCGTCTGCGCACACAGAGCGGCGAGGCGGGCTATATCATTCGCTACAGGAGCCAGATCCTCTTAGCGCTCCCGGACTCTCCTCAGGCGATTGAGGAAATCTTCACGCAAAAGCTGCTCGACTACCTCACCGAAAAGCTATCATAAAACAAACCGCAAGCCGGAGCACAGCGCTCCGGCTTTCCTTTTTCTTGACATCCGTTTCATCTTCATGTAAAATAGTTAAGGTTATACTTGCAATTACTACATATGAGGGATGATTCAAGGAGGAAACCAACATGGATATTTTTGATAAATGCGAACGCTTTACGCTGGCGGATGATTTCAGAGAGCAGGGCATCTACCCTTATTTTCATGCGCTGGAGACCCGTCAGGACGTAGAGGTCATCATGGAGGGCAAGCGCCGCATCATGCTCGGCTCGAACAACTACCTCGGTCTGACGACCGAGCCCTCCGTCGTGGAAGCGGGCATCAAGGCGCTGGAGAAATACGGCACCGGCTGTTCCGGCTCGCGCTTTCTCAACGGCACGCTGAGCATGCACCTGGAGCTTGAAGCAGAGCTCGCGGAGTTCGTCCATATGGATGAGGCGGTCACCTTCTCCACCGGCTTCCAGAGCAACTTAGGCATCATCAGCGCGATCGTCGGACGCGGCGACTACGTCGTCTGCGACCGTGAGAACCACGCGTCCATCTACGACGGCTGTAAGCTCAGCTACGGCAAGATGGAGCGTTATAAGCACAACGATATGGCTGATCTCGAGAGGATCCTGCAGAAGATACCCGAGACGGCAGGCATCCTGATCGTCACGGACGGCGTTTTCTCCATGGGCGGCGACATCGCGAAGCTCCCGGAGATCTGTGCGCTGGCTGAAAAATACGGCGCGCGCGTCATGGTAGACGACGCGCACGGTCTCGGCGTCATCGGCGAGGGCGGCAGAGGTACCGCCAGCTACTTCGGCTTGGAGGACAAGGTCGACATCATCATGGGCACGTTCTCAAAGTCGCTGGCTTCTCTGGGCGGCTACATGGCGGCTTCTCACAAGGTATGCGACTATGTGCGCCACAGCTCCCGTCCGTTCATCTTCTCCGCGTCCATCCCGCCGGCATGCTGTGCGGTCGCTCTGGCGGCGCTCAGACACTTGAAGGCGCATCCGGAGCTTCCCGTCAGGCTGAATCAGCTCTCCGCTCACGCGCGCGAGGGCTACCGCAAGGCGGGCTTGAAGATCCGCGAGAGCGCGACGCCGATCGTCCCGATCTACACCTATTCCATGGAAAACACCCTGCTCAAAGCGAAGCAGGTCTACGAGGCGGGCGTATACGTCAACCCGGTTCTTCCTCCCGCGACCGCGCCGAACGAGTGTCTCCTGCGCACGAGCTACATGGCGACTCTCACCGAGGACCTCATCGACGAGGCGGTCGATATCATCGCCAAGGTCCTTTTAGCGGATAATGGATAAGAAGATCGCCGTCGTCACCGGCGGCAGCAGTGGCATCGGCAGAGCAACGGCGAAGGCGCTTTCTGAGAAGGGCTGTGTCGTCTATGAGCTGTCCCGCCGCGATATACCGCTCCACGGCGTCACGCACCTCAAAGCCGACGTCACCGATGAAGCGCAGGTAAAGGAAGCGATCGAGGCCGTCATCAATCAGGAGGGTCGGATCGACATCCTCATCAACAACGCGGGCTACGGTATCTCAGGCGCGGCGGAAACGACCGCCTCCAAGGATTCTCACGCGCAGCTCGAGCTGAACCTCTACGGTATGGACAACGTCACCCGTGCCGTCCTGCCTTACATGCGAGAGCAGAAAAGCGGGCGCATCCTCTGCCTGAGCTCGATCGCGGGCATCCTGCCCATCCCCTTCCAGCTCTGGTACAGCGTGAGCAAGGCGGCGATCGCGGCATATGTGCTGGCTTTACAAAATGAGGTTCGCCCCTACGGGATCACGGTCTGCGCCATCCTGCCCGGCGATATTGCGACCGGCTTCACGGATGCAAGGCAGAAAGATGACTGCGCCGACAGCGTATACAGCGGACGCGTCCTCCGCTCCGTCAAAACGATGGAGAAGGACGAGCGCGAGGGCATGAGCGCCGAGAAAGCGGGCAGTTACATCGCAAAGCTCGCCATGAAAAAGCGCACCCGCCCGCTCAAGGCGATCGGCTTCAGCTATAAGGCGGTCGCGGTGCTGGCAAAGCTCCTTCCCCGGCGGCTGAGCAACTACATCGTCGGAAAAATCTATGCAAAATAAATCCAGCGTCTCCGAATTCGGAGACGCTGTTTTTGTTTACAGAAATTATCGTTTATCTATCCCAATTCACCCCGCTGGCGGGAATCGCAGTTTTCTTGCACTCGCGACTGCTTCGCGGCGCGCTTTGAGCGCGGAGGCGTATTTCTCGGGAAGCTCGCCGAGGACGAGCCAGTCGATCACGCGGTCGGAGCTCCCGGTATCCACATGGTCAAAATATGCGGGGAGCATCCGCTCGACCTTCTCGAATTCGTAGTCCTGCTCACGCATGGCGTTCAACAGCTCGTCAAAGGTCGAGCACACCCTGCCGGGAACGTTGGAGGCGTAGTCTCGGTGGAAGCCGCGGGAGACGGCGTATCGCTCCGCGTCAAAGGCGAAGAAGAGCATCGGCTTCTTCATCAGGATGAACTCGTACATGCAGGAGGAGTAGTCTGTGATCAGCAGGTCGGTGATATAGAACAGCTCGTTGATATTGGGGTAGGCGTTCACGGAGAAGAAGCGGTCGCGGTACTTATCCCCGATCTCCACTTCACCCGGCACCCACGGATGCATCTTGAACAGCACGACGGAGTCGGTCTGCTCACAATAGCGGTAAAGCGCGTCAAAGTCGATCAGATCATAGGGATAGTAGGCGGTCTTGCGGTTTCTGCCGCGGTAGGTCGGCGCGAAGAGGATCACGCGCTTGCCCTTGATGGACGGATAGGTCTCGTAGAGCTTCCGGGTGACCTTTCTGCGGTTGTCCTCGCTCAGATAGGCGTCCATGCGCGGCATACCGGTGGGGATGACCTGCTCCTCAAGAATCCCGAAGGGCTCGGAGAAGAAATCGCGGATCGCCGCGGAATCGGAGATCGCGAAGTCGTTTCGCCGGTGTGCGGAGAAGGGTGCGGGACAGCCGAAATGTCCCCAGCGCGCATAGCCGACTCCCTTGAAGCCTGCGCCCGCGTGCCAGAGCTGGATGACCTTCACCTCGTCCGCGAGCTTCACGCTGTTGAAGGCGGGAACGTAGTCGTCCACGATAATGACGGTCGCCTTCGCGATCCGCGCGATCACGGCGGCGGTGGACAGCTTAGAATAATGCTTGCTCTCCGTGTTGCGGAGGGAGCATTTGATCGTATAGCGTTTATCCAGTCCGCGCTCGAACAGCCTGTTATACACAGCTTCCATGCTCGGGGCGAGGACGTCGCGCTTTTCATCGAGAAAGAGGATGCACGGCTTACGGAGGAACCGGAACGCGCGGACAACGGAATAGACCGTGCGCTGGAAGCGGACGTTGACCCTCTCGGCGGCATTCTTCAGGAAGCGGCGCAGCTTTCCGCCAAAGCCGAGAGGACGGTAGAGGTCGCTCTGATCGGCGGGAACCTTCTTGGCGTCCAGAAAGATCAGGCGAAGCTCCGGGAGATCGGAGAACTCGTCGGTCATAAAGCTGACGGAATAGTTGCCGCTCGCGGCGCCATAGAGGAAGCTCCTGCCGAAGCCCGCAAGGGTCTCAAAGTCGCCCTCATACAAGACGGGGATGGGGTCGCCCTCTCCGTTGAAAGCGAGGACGCGGTAAGTGCCGCTCTCCACACAGCGGTTCAGCCCGTTGTTGGTCACGTTCAGCGACAGGCGGACGGTCTCGCCCTCACGCGCGGTGACGGCAAGCTCCGTCTCTACCCTTCCCGAAAGGTCGACCAGGTAAAAGTGATAATGAGCAGAGAGCCCGGCGGGTCTGCCGAGCTCCAAGGTCAGATTCAGATGTATGCGCTCCCATGAAGCGTTTTTCAGGTAAATCACATCATCATCTCCGAATGAATAGCTTAATCTTCCTCGAGGATCGCGACGGAACGGCGGATGCCTTCCTTCAAGTCCACTCTCGGCTCCCAGCCGATGGAGCGGATGCGCTTGTTGTCCATGATCTCGGGGGTGGGATCGTCCGGCGAAGGCTCGGGCATCACTTCATCCTCGGGATTCGCGAAGGCGAGCTTCATGTTCCTCTCCGGGAACACCTCGCACGCCGCCTGTGCAAAACCGCGGATGGTGGTGTTGGAGGCTTCGTTGGAAATATTATAGGGCACGCCGTTCTCGCCGTCGAGAAGGACGTGGAGCATGGCGGTGACAGTGTCGGTCACATAGCAGAAGGAGCGGTTGGTCGCGCCGTTGCTCTTTAAAAGGATATCCTGACCGCGGACGATGTTCGCGATGAACTGCGCCCAGACGCGGTCGTCGTCAAGCCGGCTCGCGCCGAAGATGTAGCTCGGGCGGACGATGCGGATGTTCATGCCGTATTCCTTGATGTAGCTCGCGGCGATGGTCTCAGCCGCGCGCTTGCCGACGGCATAGCAGCTTTTATAGGAAGTGAAGTCGACGTAGCCGGCGTCGTCCTCCTCGATATAGGGCTTGCCGGTATGGAGCGCGCCGTAGACCTTTAAGGAAGAAACGACGAGAGACGCCTCCGCGTTGCTGTCCTTCGCATAGTTCAGGGCGTTGACGGTGCCGCCGAGGTTCGCGCTGATGGTGCCGACGGGGTCGCGCTCGAACTCGATATTGCTCGCCTGAGAAGCCGCGTGGATCACGAAATCCGCGCGCTCGGCGTTGATCGGGACGGTGATGTCCTGCTCGATCAGCTCGACGTCGTCGCGGTCGAGCAGCTTGCCGAATTTCTTGCGAGCGAAGTCGCCGAAGCGCTCGAGAGCCAGCACCTTGATGTTATCGCCGTAGAGGTCGTTGCGGAGCAACAGACCGCAGGTCATGTAGTAGCCGATAAAGCCGCCCGCGCCGGTCAGCAGGAGCGTCTTGCCGCGGAGCTTGTCCCAGGAGATGGGCGCGTTCGCGATCTCCTCGAGGTTCGTATAGATACTCTTTTTGACGTAGTCCTTAACCTTATAATCCATATTTAAGCTCCTCTGTCGCGAATTTCTTGTAGTTCTCATAGTAATACTGCGCGCGCAGGGCGGTCAGATCCTCGGGGGTCGTGACCTTGATGTTGAAGCGCTCGCCGAGGAAGATATGCACCTTCTCGCCCAGCTCGATAAACAGCTCGCTGGAGGAAACGGGGTTGAGGATGCCGCGCTTGTACGCCTGATCATGCGCCCAGAGGATGCGCTCCATGGTATAGCCCTGGGGCGCCTGGGTGATATACATGGTGGAGCGCTGGTAGCTCTTGCCGCAGGTCTCGCCGTCCTCGGAGTACAGCAGGCTGTCGATGGAAGGCGTGACGGGCACGGCGGTCTTATGCTCTTTGGTATGGTTGATGCAGTTGGTGATCAGCTGCTCGGAGAGCATCGGGCGAACGCCGTCGCAGATGAGGATGATATCCTCCGGATCGCGGGAGAAATCATGGGTCGCGACAACGCCGTTGTGGATGGAGGCAAAGCCGTTCGCGCCGCCGGGGACAATGGACTTGACCTTCTGGACGTTGAACTTCTCGATCAGCTCCTCGAGGTACTCGATCCAATCCTCCTTGCAGGCGACGACGATATGGTCGACCATCGGGTGGTTCGCGAAATGCTCCATCGTATGAATAATGATCGGCTTGCCGCCGACCTCTAAAAACTGCTTGGGCAGATCGACGGACTTCATCCGCGCGCCGATACCGCCGGCAAATAACATAGCTGTAATCATGGTCTTTCATCCTTTCAGAAAGCTGTCATCATACAGAATGATTGTAGCATAAGCACACGCGCTTTGTCAACATGAGAGGGGCGGTTCGTTTATCGTAGGGCGGGAGCAAGCCCCCGCCCTACATTCTCTATTAACTGAAGAATACATTTTTGATAAAAATCTCCAGACCGATGGCAATCAGGATCACGCCGCCGAGCACCTCAGCGTACTTGAAGATACTGCCGAAGCGCTTGCCGATCCACAGACCGATATAGCAGATCACGAAGGTCACCGCGGCGATGATCAGCGAGGCGAACAGCGCCATGTGCCACGCATAGGACGCGATCGTGAAGCCCACGGAGAGCGCGTCGATCGCGGTCGCGATCCCCTGCAGCAGCAGGAGCGGGAGCGTCAGGCGGCGCGTCTCCTCATCCGCGTGACCGCGCAGGCACTCGACGATCATCTTGATCCCGATGAACAGCAACAGTCCGAGCGCGATATAGGGGATGAATCTCTCGATCACGCCGAACCAGCCGACCACCGTCCGCACCAACAGCCAGCCGACCATCGGCATAAGAAACTGGAAGAAGCTGTAAACGCCCGCGACGCCGAGGGTTTTCAGCCGCCGCATCCCGGGCTCGGCAAGACCGTTCGCGACGGAAACAGAGAACGCGTCCATCGCCAGTCCCACGCCGAGCAGGGCGGAATTCAGTATAAACAGCCACACGGTCACTCATCTCACTTTAAACAAATATCGATCCATTGGCAATCGCGGCAGACCTCGCGCAGTTTTCCTGCAGAGATCACCTTCTCCCGCGCCAATGCCGCAAGCTCGCGCCAACTCAGCATATCGCCGCTTTGTAAGCCCATATGCTCACGCGCGCGGCGGTCGATCGCAGAGACCTTTTCGTCATGGTCACAGCGCGAACCGAGCTTATGCGGACAGGCGGCGCACACGTCGTCACAGCCGTCCGTCAGCGTGATGGGCGGATCGTCCTCTAAAGCCTGCGCTATCCTATACATATGCAGGACGAAGTCCTCGCTATAGCCTTTTCCCTCAAAAAATTGCAGGCAAAGGGCGTGGTGGGGGCGGAGCTTCATGCTCACAGGCGCACGACCTTGGAGAGGCGGTTGGAGAGGATCACGGCAACGGCGATCTTCACGGCGTCAAAGGCGATGAACGGTACGACGCAGAGCAAGAGCGCTTCCACGAAGCCTGTGCCCGTCACAGCCATGAACCAGACCGTACCGAAGGCGTAGCAGGCAAGCACGCCGCCGACCATCGCGAGGGTCAGCGGGAGCGCGCGGCGGTTGGTCCTTTCCGCGACCAGACCGATGATGATTGCGGCAGGGAGAAAGCCGATCAGGTAGCCGCCGGTGGGTCCCATCAGGATGCCGAGCCCGCCGGTCATGCCCGCGAACACCGGCACGCCGACCGCGCCGAGCAACAGGTAGACCACCACCGCGAGGAAGCCGCGTCTCCAGCCGAGCATGGCGGCGGCGAGACAGACGGCGAAGGTCTGCAGGGTCACCGGGACCTCGCCGATCGGGATGCTCAGGATCGAGCAGACGACGATGATCGCGGCGAATACGGCGGTGAACACCATCTCGCGGATTGCGGTGCGGGAGGTTTGATTTTTCTTTTTTGCAGTCTCCTCTGCGGAGACAGACATTTCTTTTTCTGTGTTTTCGGACATTTGCATACACCTCATTTTGAACATTGAATCTCATTATACTCTCCAAGCCCGACAAAGTCAATTCAAAAGAAGTCCGTTCCGCGGCAACTGAACACGAAAATATTTCTATCTTTCTTCAAACGCAATTGACACTGTGAATATTACTATTTGTATAAGAATCAACCGATTTTTCATTTACGGAAGATAGGATAATTCTGTTAAAAAAAATATGGAAAAGTAGGAAAACCGGAAGAAATTCCCCTGAAAGCGCATGTAATCGACGGTTCTGAGGTTGAGTTATTCCACTTATCCACAGAGTTATCAACATTTTTGTTGAGAAATATGAATAATACAATCTGTATAATTTCTGAATAATAATTATTATTCGGAAACAAATGCGTTGCGGGCGGCTCCTCCCCCGCATACCCGCGCGTGCTCGTGCATATAGTGTAGAAGAATTCTGCGGGAGGGATGGGATGAAACGGAGGGCGGCGACCTCGGAGGCTGTCGGCGCGGTGGCGATCTACTCCGCGGCGGTTTTCCTGCACTTTGTCAACGCGTTCGGCGGCGGGGCGCTGGGGCTGGTGTTCGGCGCGGTCAACGAGAGCGTGTGGGAGCATGTGAAGATCTTCTCCTTCGCCTACGTCGGCTGGGCGATCCTGCAGTTGTGCTGGCTGAGAGCGCCGTTCCGTCAGTACGCGGTCGCGAAATGCATCGGGCTGTACCTGCTGATGGGCGGGATGATCGGGTTCTACTACGCGTACACGGCGTTCACGGGCGGCAATATCCTCGCGGTCGATATCCTCTCCTCACTCATTCTCCTGCTTCTGGTGCAGGGACTGAGCTATGCGCTCGAGGTGCGCGACGGTCATCTGCGGGAGCTGTTCGTCCCCGCGATGCTGCTGTTGCTCCTGTACTACCTGATGTTCTTCTCCTTCACCGTCTTTGCGCCGCGGCTGCCGCTCTTTCGCGATCCGGTGACGGGCGGCTACGGGATCGTCACGGCTTTCCAATAAAAACGTGAACATTTTTCTCTTTATTCTGCGTGGGAAGCAAAGCGGCATACCAGATATGGTATACTAACATGGTATAATGACGAATATAATGTGTAGGTATGCCTTATGAGAGAGAACAATCAGAAACCGTATGCCGAGGACGAGCTGCTGATCGGACGCAATCCGATCACGGAGGCGCTCGCCTCGGGACGCTCCATCATCAAGATCATGATCGCCAAAGGGACAAACTCCGGACCTGCCGTCGAGATCGCCGCAAAAGCAAAGAAGGCGGGCATCCCGGTGCAGGAGGTCGAGCGCAAAAAGCTCGATTTCATGACCGGAGGCGCGGCGCACCAGGGCGTCGCCGCACTCTGCGCGATGAAGGACTATGCCGAGGTGGAGGACATCTTAGCGCTGGCGGAACAGCGTAACGAGCCGCCCTTTATCATCATCCTCGACGAGATCGAGGATCCGCACAACCTCGGCGCGATCATCCGCTCGGCGGAATGTGCAGGCGCGCACGGCGTCATCATCAAGAAGCGCCGCTCCGCGGGACTGACCTACACCGCGTACAAGGCCTCCGCCGGCGCGCTGGAGTATCTCCCGGTCGCGCGCGTCACCAATATCGCCGATACGATCGACGAGCTGAAGGAAAAGAACATCTGGGTCTACGGCGCGGATATGGACGGCGAGGACTACTGCAAGACGAACTTTGACGGCGGTGTCGCGCTGGTCATCGGCAACGAGGGCAAGGGCATCTCGCGGCTGGTCAGAGAAAAATGCGACGTGATCGTCTCGCTCCCGCTCAAGGGAAGGATCAACTCGCTCAATGCATCCGTCGCGGCGGGCATCCTGATGTACAAGGTCGCCGAAAAGCGATAAAATAAGGTTGTCGGCAACGCGCGTGTTGCCGATATGATACAATCCCTCAGTCATCGAGCAAGCTCGACGACAGCTCTCCGGTGTATGGATTTTGTAAGCCAAAACAAGTTTTAGACAAAATCTCACCTTTACCAAAGGGAGCCATATTTCACCCGCATTTGTGCGTGAGACAGAGGAGATGAAAACATGAAGATCTTCCACAAGGATAAAGATAAAGAGAAGCAAAAGGAAAAGACCCGCGAGATCCACGCTCCGCAGGAGACGGAGGACGTCTCCCCCGCAGAGGAAGCCGCCGCCGAGATCGACAAGACAGCGGCGCAGGAGCTCGCGTACAATGCCGACGAGAAAGAGCAGAATCCCGACAGCAGGATGGAGGAGATCTACTCCACAAAGGCGAAGCAGGTCAAGTTCCGCAGGCAGGAGCCGCTCGAGGAAGAGGCCGCCGCCAAGCGCAAGGAAGCCGCGAAGGACGAGCTGATGCGCGGACAGCTGGAGTTCAGCCTCGACGACGAGGAGGACGCTCCCGAGGTCATGCTCGAGCCGGAGCTTGATCCGAACGCGGTCGTCGCGGAGGAGATCATCGAGGACGTCGTGGACGTCAAGAAGCTCCGCAACATCTATGTCCAGGATATCGACGACATCGACGTCAGTCTCGATCCGATGGAAGCCGTGAACGAATATGAGCGCGGCGCGGCGGACACAGCGCGGCGCGACGCGCGGCAGACGGCGCAGAAGCCCGAGGAGCGCACACCCTCCGCGGAGACGGTCGTCGCCAAGGTGCCGATCTATCAGCACGAAAGCAAATTCGATTATATCTACCTCAAGGCGGGCCGCTTCACGGACGTCGTGGAGAGCGAGTACGACGAATACCTCAAATCCACCGACCCGACGATCTCAAAGAATTACCACGCGATGCGCCCCGAGGTCAAGCCGCACCAAAGCCTGCTGTACACCCTCAGCCAGATGGCGGCGCGCAGGAAGCAGGAGTCCGAGGAAAAGCAGAAGAGCAAGGAGATCCTGCGGAACAACTTTGACGAGGAGATGCCCAAGCCGAAGAAAAAGAAGCGTTCCCGCGTGGGACGGTTCTTCCGCGTTCTGGGCGCTGTGATCGCGTCGGGCTTCACCGCTCCCTCCCGCTCGGAGCAGGAGCGCACGCTCGACTACAACTCCCGCGAGGATGAAAAATATCTCTCCGAGCGCACCCGGAAGAATTTCCGGCGTCTCGCCGGAGGGCTTGCGCTGTTCTCGGTGATCTGCGTCATCATGGTGGCGCTGGTGATCTGGGAGCGCACCTGCGGCGCGGCGGCGATCGCAGAAAGAGGAAACGGCATCGCCGTCGCCTACTGTACGACCCAGCTTGTGCTCACGCTGATCATGGGCTTAATCGGCAGACACACCCTGCTCGACGGCTTGAAGCCGCTCAAACGCTTCAAGGGCAACAGCGCGACGGTGCTCGCGCTCGCATATATCGCCTGTGTGATGCAGTCGATCGTCGCGATGTTCACGACGACCTCCTTCGTCGGCGGCGACCACCATCTGTACAGCTTCGTCGTCTCTATCGCGCTGGTGCTCCACACCGCCGGACGGCTGATGATGGTGACGCGCGTCAAGAACAATTTCGACTTTATCAGCTCCCGTTCGCCCGCATATGCGGCGAAGATCTATAACGACGAGGAAGCCGCGCGCCGCATGGCAGGCGGCACGGTCGCGTCAAAGGGCGTGGTCGCGTACCAGCATGTGACGAGCTTCCTCTCCGATTTCCTGAAAATTTCCTACGCGCCCGATCCCAGCGAGGATATCTCCGGCAAGTTCATGCCGATCACGGTGATCAGCGCGCTGTTCGTGACGATCCTCTACGCGATCCTCTTCAAGAGCGTGCCCGGCGCGTTCTCCGCGCTGGCGGTCATGCTGAGCATCGGCATCCCCTTCACCGCGATGGTGGCGGGCAATCTGCCGATGATGCTGTTCAGCAGAAAGATGCTAGACGAGGACGCGATGGTCGCGGGCTACCCCTCCGTGCGGCAGTTCTGTGACACCAACGCGCTGCTGATGCGCGCGTCCGACCTCTTCCCCGACGGCTGTGTCGAGCTAAGCGAGCTGCTCCCGCTGCAGCAGTTGCGCGTGGAGGACGGTCTCTTGATGGCGGCGGCTGTGCTCAGAGAAGCGCACTCCCCCATTGCCCCGGTCTTTGACGAGCTGGTCATGGAGAATCGCGGGATGCTGCCGATGGTGGAAAACGTCCTGTATGAAGACAAGAGCGGTCTGGTGGGCTGGATCAACGGCGAGCGCATCCTCATCGGAAATCTCACCCTCATGAACCGCTACCACATCACCATCCCCGAGGACGGCAACCTGCGCCGTATGGAGCGGTCGGGAGAGCCGACCTACATCGCCGTGGCGGGTCAGGCGATCGCCGCGATGGCGCTGACCTATCAGGCGTCGCCGATCGCCAAGGAACAGATACAGCAGGCGGAGAAGAACGGTCTGGCGCTGATCGTCAGCACCACCGACGCGAACGTCACCGACGAGATGATCGCGGATCGGTATGAGATCTTCTACCGCTCCGTCAAGGTCACGGCGCCCGGATACTCCGACCTGATCGACGAGGCTGTCGGCAAGACGGAGGAGACCTCCCGCGCCTACCTCGCCACCCGCGGACGCGTCGGGTCGCTCGCGAGAGCGGTCGGCGGCTGTATCGCACTCAAGGCGAATATCCGTCTCGGCATCGTAATCGAGATCTTCGGGATGCTGCTGGGCATCCTGCTGAGCGCAACGCTGGCGCTCTACGCCTCTGTCGCGCGGCTGTCGGCGTTCGAGCTGCTGATCTACATCGGCTTCTGGGTAACGGCGACGCTGATCGCGGAGATCATCAAGAGGCCGTGAGAAGAGAATAGAGAATAGAGAATAGTGAATAGTGAATAATAAAGGAGTTCCATATGCTGATTGCACCTTCCCTTTTATCCTGTGATTTTTCCAAATTCGCGGACGAGATCATCCGCGTCGACCGCGCGGGCGCAGACATCATGCACCTGGACGTCATGGACGGTCACTTCGTGCCCAACCTGACCTTCGGGGCGCCGGTCATCAAGAAGCTGAGAAAGGCGACAGACAAGCCCTTTGACGTGCACCTGATGATCAGCGAGCCGCACCGCTATATCGGCGACTTCGCCGCCGCAGGCGCAGACATCATCTCCTTCCATACCGAATGTGACAGCGATATCGACGAGACGCTCAGATTGATCGAGGAGAGCGGCGTGAAGCCCGCCCTCGCGATCAAGCCGGGCACCGCTCCCGAGGTCGTCCTGCCGTATCTCGACCGGCTGTATATGGTGCTGGTCATGACGGTGGAGCCGGGCTTCGGCGGTCAGAGCTTCATGCCCGATATGATGCCGAAGGTGGAGTTCCTGAAGAGGGAGATCGCAAAGCGCGGACTCTCCACCCTGATCGAGGTGGACGGCGGCATCGCGAAGGACACGATCGCGACCGCGGCGAAGGCGGGCGTTGACATCTGCGTCGCGGGTACTGCCGTTTTCGGCGCACCGGACGCAAAGACCGCTATTGACGAGCTGAAAGCGCTGTGCGAATAAAATAAAGCAAAACAATGCAGGGCGGGGGCTTGCTCCCGCCGAAACTTTTCTATACAAGGATTTTTGCAAAGCGAATGAACTTGATCTGCTTCGCAACCTCACTTGATTGATCGGAAAGGTCTCGGCGGGAGCAAGCCCCCGCCCTTTTTTATATTATGAATGTCGGATCAGTAAAAAGCTCCTCGCCTTGACGGTGACGGTGGAGTCATCCGCCGCGTAGCCGCCGAGGTTATAGACGATCTTCGCGCCGCTGAGCGCGTACTCGATGGTGCGGTCGTCGTCGGAAGGGTTGACGAACGCGGTGAAACTCCCGCGGCGATAGGCGAAGGGGTACTCGTGCGACTTCGCGTAGACGATCTCGAACTCGCTGTCGTTACAAAGCTCCGGGTTCTCACGGCGCAGGGCGATCAGGGCTTTGAGGTTCTCATAGATGCCGCCCTCCTTGCCCCGCTGGTTCTCGACGGTCGGCGCGCCCTCGCTCTTGTCAACCGGTAGGTAGAGCATATCCTCGTCCGCGTCGGAGAAGCCGCAGTTCTTCTCGCTGTTCCACTGCATCGGGGTGCGGGAGCCGGTGCGCGAGAAGCCGCCCTCCTTGGAGACCAGGTCGGTACGGTAGCGCATGCCGATCTCGTCGCCGTAGTAGACGAACGGCACGCCGGGCATGGTCATCATGAAGGCGTGAGAGAGCTTGATGATCTCGGCGCTCATGTAGAACGGTGCGCGGGGCATATCGTGGTTATTGGTGATGAAGCTGATATAGCCGTGATCCTTTGAGCAAAGGTACTGCGGAACGTACTCGACTAAGAATTCCTCGATATCGCCGTGGGCATGGTCGGCAAAGAAGCTCAGGTTTTCGCCCTCGGCGGTCGTCTTGCGGAAGAGGGCGTTGTAGCCGTTGCCCTGATGGTCGAGGTAGAAGTCCGCGTGGAAGCCGGAGTTGACGATCGCGCGCCGGGGGTTGCTCCACTCGCTGACGAGCACGGCGTCGGGGTAGTCGCGATCCATCATCTCGCGCACGCTGCGCCAGATCCTCGCGGTCGCGATCTTCTCGTCGTCGTTCTTGACGAGGGAGTCCGCCATATCGACGCGGAAGCCGTCGATGCCCTTGTCGAGCCAGAAGCGCATGATATCCTTCAGCGCGTCGACGGTCGCCCAAGCCTCGGGAGAATCCGAGGACATCTGCCATTCGGGGTGGGTCACCTCATAGAAGCCGTAATTTAAGGCTGGCTGAGAGGAAAAATAGTTGACCAGATAGTTTCCGTCGCGCTCACAGATACCGCACATCAGGCGGTACTCCGGCGGCGCGTCCCAGACGCATTTGGTGAAGATATAGCGGTCGTCATACGGGGTCGGGAAGCCCGTTTTCGCCGCTTGGAACCATTCGTGGGTGTCGCTGGTGTGGCCGGGGACGAGGTCGAGCAGGATGCGGATGCCGCGCTTGTGGGCTTCCGCGAGCATGTGCTCAAAGTCCTCCATCGAACCGTAACGCGGCGCGACCTTCTTATAATCGCGCACGTCGTAGCCGGCGTCCATGAAGGGAGAATCGTAGATCGGGTTCAGCCAGATCGCGTTGCACCCAAGCTCCTTTACATAATCGAGCTTCACGGTCACGCCGTGGAGGTCGCCGATGCCGTCGGCGTTGGTGTCATAAAAGCTCTGGGGATATATCTCATAAAATACCGCGTTTTTCAGCCAGTCTGTGCTCATGCTTTCCACTCCTTATGTATGGTTGTTACTAAAATTTTACAATATGAAAGAACCTGTGTCAATCAAAATCTGCACCGATTTCTCAATATCGCATAGTATAAATTACCATCCAGTAATCTTCACTTGCGGGAAATGACTTTTGACCGTATGATGGAAGGAGAAAAGAGCGACCAGTGACCAGTAACTAGCAACTAGCAACTAGCAACTAGCAACTACCAAATACATACAACAAGGAGAAGCATATGAGAATCGACATGCTGGAGATCGGGACCGTCCTCGTGACGATGGAAGAGAAGGAACAGGAGAGCTGCGGGCTGGATTTCTCCGCGGACAGCGCAAAGCTGAAAAAAGCCCTGCAAGCCCTCTTGCTCCGCGTCGACCGGGAATGCGGGCTGAAAAGCCGCGGCAGGAGCTATCTGGTGGAAGCCTTTCCCTCACGCTCGGGATGTCTGCTCCTAATCTCCACACATACGGTAGAGCGCAGGCGGCGCGTCTGGCGCATCAAAAAGCAGAGCGGCTTTCTCGCGTGCTTTCTCGATCATGCAGACGCGATGCTCGACCTGCTCCGATCCGATAATGCACCGGAGAGCTATGAGCTCTATCTCCTGCGCGGGAGCTATGTCCTCGCGGCGCCGCAGAATGATATGAACGCCGCCGCGCTGAGCGAATACGGGACGCTCCTGCGGCTGAACGCGGTCAGTCTCGCGCGGCTGAGAGAATACGGAAGGCGGCTCAGCTATCCCAAAAACAACTGTAAGGAAGCCATATAAGCGGCGGGGCTGTGGCTGTCCGCGACGCTGCACCGCGGCACCCCGCCCGCAGAAGAGAGCATCTCCATCAGGTCGGCGCCGCTCGAGAGGAAGGTCAACAGATCGGCATAATCGCTGACCATCGCGCTCAGAAAGGTATCGGCGGCGGTCTCATCCATCTGATCGGCGAGCATATCCGCAACGCCGGTCATGAACTCATAGAGGCTCAGCCGCCGCTCCCCGACACAACGCCGCCGCTCATAGTAGGCGTGGACGTTCGGCGCGAGGGTCATCACGGAGCGCAGGAAATCGTCCACCGTGCCGCGCCGCGTGAAGCCGAGGTAGTCCTCCCCGGTGAGCCTGCGGAACGGCTCGTTGATATCACCGAGATCGGACAGGCTGATATCGTGACCGTATCGGATATAGCCCCAGCCTTCCGGAGGCACGCGGGTGAAGAAGTCCTCCGCGCGCACCAGGTTGAAGATACTGCTGTAGCGCCCGACGCGGCGGCTCAGCGTGGTCGCGGGAGACGCGAAGGTATAGCACCACACGCGGTTGATCCCATAGCGATCGCTCAGGCGCTTAGCGAGGATATTGGCGACTGCGCCGCCGCGGCTGTAGCCGGAGATAAAAAATGAAGGTTCCAGCCCGATCGCGCGGGTAAAGACATAGTCCATCAGCTTCAGCTCCGCGAAATCCGCCGCGAAGGAAAAGCCCCGATGCTCTGCGGAATAGCCGAGATCGAAGTTCGAATACCACTCCGCGCCCTCCGTCCCCTGCAGGACGACGGCGACCTCAAGCTTATCGTCACGGACGCGGCTGCCGATGCTCAGACCGATCTTCCGATCCTCGCCGCCCTCGTTGTAATAATGGCGGATATCGCCGTAGGAAAGCGCGTTCAGGTTCTCGGAGAGCAGCTTTTTGTCCCCGCAGGAGAGCGCGAGCACCGCCGCCGCGAGCGCCGCCGTCCCGCTGAACAGACAGCTGTCGCGCGGGAGCAGACTGTCACTGAGACGAACGCGGCAGGAGGCGCGCCTCTCCCCTTTTTCATCCGTCGGAAAGGATAATTTCACGTCGCGTTCGCGGGTATCAATCACCATAAAAACACCTCAAAAACAGGTTAAAATTTAGTGTAGGTTTGTCAATGATGTGTTACACATCAAGAAAGAATGACCTCTCCAGTATGTAAGAAGCGGTCAAGAAACTCTCGCGGAGATTTCCAGCCAA
>CACYFH010000011.1 GCA_902773635.1 uncultured Ruminococcus sp.
TTCCGATTCTTCTGTTACCGGCTCCTGTCACGCGCCCTCTGCCTTTTTACATTTGTGACTTTTGCCTATTGACAAACGGTCACTACATAACAGTATTAGTTAGCCTCTACCAGAGTCTTGACGTCGTCATAAGTAGCGGTGGAGGAGATGATGCCGTCCAGAACTTCCTTGCTGTAGATCGGGCTGTCGCCGTTGTCCTTGGAAACCAGCTCGTCGAACTCGTCAGCGGAGGTAGCTACACGGTAGCCCTGGCTGATGGAGAGAGCGTTGCCGTCCTTGTCGCGGATGACGTTGCCGTTGACAGCGTCGTAAACAACTGCGAAGATCGGGCCGATAGAGGAAGAATACTTACCTGCGAGGTAGGCGAGGCTGCCGTTCTTCATGGACTCGTTGTTCATGGAAGTGAAGGAGTCGATGTCAGCGAACTTGATGCCCTCGGTGTTGAGCTGCTGAGCGAAGAAGGTGGTAGCCATACCGACGGAGATGAATGCGTCGGGCTTGAGCTGGATTGCAGCGTTGAGCTCGTCGGGAGTGGTGTCGCCGTAGCCCTGGAAGTAGGAGACCAGCTTCACGTCGCCTGCGCCGACCTTGGAAACGTCGATGCCCTGATCGCCGAAGATCTGACCGACAACTGCGCCCATCTCGTCAGTGCCGCCGTAGGTAGCGCCGATGCCCTTCAGAACGCCGGCTGCGCGGTATACATGCATGGGGTTGGGGATGAACGCACCGTACATCGCAACGGTCTTGGCGCCGTTGTTCTTGAAGTACTCGCCCATCGCAACGCCTGCTTCATACTCGGTCTGCATGGAAGGTCCGATCTGACCTACGAAATACTCGTTGGTCTTGTAGGTCTCATACTGCTCGTCGTCCAGCATACCGGAAACAACTGCATAGTAGAGCTTGTTCTCAGCGCAGGTCTCGATCTGCATCGCACGATCGGAAGCAGCCAGAGAGAGGATAGCGTCGTAGCCCTGAGAAGCGAACTTCTCGATAGCGGACTTCTCAGCAGCAGCGTCCTCGAGGACCTCAGTGTAGCTGAACTCTACGTTGTAGTTCTTCGCGATGTACTCTTCATAATACTTGCGGAAGCCCTGAGCCTCTTCGCCGCTGACGTCGGATACCAGAACGCCGATCTTGGCTTTCTTGCCGGTATCTTCCTTCTGGGTGTCGGCAGCAGAGGAATCTGCGGTGCTGTCGTTTGCCTTTGTCTCTTCCTTGGAGCCGCCGCATGCTGCGAGCAGGGCGCCGACCATCAGAAGCGCTAAGACTAAGCTGATGATTCTGGTGAATGTTTTCTTCATTTTGTTTACCTCCATAAAATTAATGACTGAATTATAATCACGCTTTCGCGCTTTTAACGTTGTTTATCTCGGGAGCATCTTCGTGCGGTAGTTCATGGACGTCACGAATACGACGATGAGGAAGAATACCGCGCTGATGACCTGAGTGATACCGTAACCGGAGTTGGTGTCGATCAGGATCTTCAAGATGTTGTTGAGCAGGATGTAGGAGAAGCCGCCGACCAGCGCCGCGTAGATCTTGGAGCGTGCGCCGCCGGAGATCGGCATGCCGCCGAATACGATAGCGACAAAGATGTTCATACCGATGGAGCTTGCGGTGGTCGCCGTGACGGAGGGGGTGTAGACCAGCGTCAGGAAAGCGCCGAGACCTACGCCGAGACCCGCCATCGTGAAGGCGATGATCGCGTACTTGTTATACTTCACACCGGTGAGGGTCGCGCATATGACGTTGCCGCCGAGGAACTTCTGTCTGCGGCCTGTCTTAGTCAGATTGAAGATGAAGAAGCAGACTGCGAAGAATGCGACCAGAAGAACGATCTTGAATACGGGGTTATCGAGGGGCTTGACGATCGCGGAGGGGATCGAAATACCGCCGACCGCGCCGCCGTTGGTGGTGATGATCTGAGCGGAGACCGCCGAGAGCACCGACATCATGGCGACCGTGGTAACGAACGCCGGGATGTGGAAGGCTGAGGCGAGCAGGGAGTTCAGCAGCGAACAGCCTACGCCGACTGCGATGATGACCAGCAGCATGAGCACGAAGCTCTGTGTCGCGTTGTACACCATAACGCCCATCGTGGCGCTGAAGAGTGTCGCGGCGCCCAAGCTGATATCGAAGGAGCCCAAGGTGTAGATGAAGATGGAGCCGGTTGCGACGACCGCAAGGACAACGCCCTCATTGAATACGATGTTGAGATATTTGTCGAGGCGATAATCCTTCGCCGTAACGGTGATACAGAATAAACCGAACAGGATGATCAGGGCTACGAACGGGAGCACCGTGATCAGGATCTGGCGCAGCTTATAATGATTGAGGCCGCCTTTTTCTTTTTTCTTATCCATGTTGCGTCCTCCTTAAATCATGTATTTGATGATCTCGGCGTCGGAGAGCTCTGCGCTTCTCTCGAATTCCTTCATGATGACGCCGTCCTTCATGATGATGATCCTGTCGCTCATACCCATCAGCTCGGGCATCTCCTCGCTGATCATCAGGATGGATTTGCCTTCCTTCTTGAGCTTCATCATCAGCTGGTACATTGCCTGCTTGACGCCGATGTCAACGCCTCTGGTGGGGCAGTCAAGGATCAGGATCTCGCTCTGTCTGCCGATCCACTTGCCGAAAACGACCTTCTGCTTGTTGCCGCCGGAGAGAGCGGAGACCTGCTGGTTCATATCGGAGCACTTGATCGACAGCGCGTCGATCTGCTCCTGTACGTAAGGCTTTTCTTTAGAGTTGAGGATCAGGAAGTTCCCGACCGCATACTGCTCAAAGCCTGCAATCGCGATATTGTCGCGGATGGAAGCGGAGAGGTTCAGGCTCTCGACGTCTCTGTCCTTGGAAACGTAGCCGACGGAGTGCTTCATCGCGCGGTGCGGGGAGTTGATCTCTGTTCCGTCGTTAAGGGTCACAGATCCTTCGTCGGGCTTGAGTGCGCCGAACATGACCTTACCGAGCGAGTGCATGCCGCAGTGGGACAGACCGCCGATGCCGAGGATCTCGCCTTTATGGAGCTCGATGCTGACGTCCTTGATGTGACCGTTCACGGTGATGTGCTCCGCCTTGATGGAGATTTCATCCTCCCATGAGGGAGTGAAATCGCTTCTGTAGTAATCGCCCTGCAATTCTCTGCCGATCATTGAGGTACGGATCGCGTCCGGCTCGAATTCTTCCTTAGTGAAGGAGCGGATCAGCTTGCCGTCTCTAAGCACCGTCAGGGTGTCGCAGACCTCCATGATCTCGTCGAGGTCGTGGGAGATGAAGAGCACCGCCTTGCCGTCGTCGCGGAATTGCTTGATCAGCTTATACATGATCTCGCGTCCGTCGTGAGAGAGCGCGGTCGAGGTCTCGTCGATGACGAGGATCTGGGGCTTTTTCATCACGACCTTTGCGATCTCTACCAGCTTTCTGGACTGGAAGTTCAGCGCCGCCATCATATCGCTGCCGTGGACGTTGGTGATACCGATATCGGAGAGCACCTCGTCCGCCTTCTTGTTCATCGCTCTGCGGTTGAGAAGTCCGAGCTTGTTCTTGAACTGCTCCGTCTCCGCGAGGAAGATGTTCTCCGCAACGGTGATGCCGGGGATGGTGCCGCTTTCCTGCACGATCATGCCGATGCCGTGCTGCAGCGCGTCTATCATGCTTGTCGGGTTCCAGCTCTCGCCGTTGAAGAGCATCTCGCCCGAGTCGGCCTTCTGCATACCGGCTGCGATAGAAGATATCGTGGATTTGCCGGAGCCGTTCTCACCGATCAGACCTCTGATCTCACCGGGGAATACCTCGAGGGATACGTCGTTCAAAGCGATCGTACTGCCGAAGCGCTTGTTGATATTTTTCAAAGTAAGTATGGATTTGTTCATATCCTCACCTCGCACCCTTATTATATAAAACGCAAGGGGCTTTTCACAATTTGGATATTTTTTTGTTTTCATGTATTTTTTGCTCTGTTTTGAGGGTCGGCACCCCGCACCTCCCTCCTTTGCCGAAATTAGGGATAAAAATACAATAGTTTAGTCATTGTGTATACAACAGCCTATTCCCGATTGTAAAAAATGCACAACGAGAATGAAAGCGTGTACAAAAACCCGACCCTGTTTTTGTGCGTTTCGGAGATAATTAATTTTTCTATCTTTTTAAACCAGCCCCTACTATGGTTTAAATTTTAATTGGATTTTTAATCTGTTCGTTAATTTTTTGTTGCATTTTTGCTTTTCAAGCGTTACAATTACACCAAAAGGAGGTCGTCCCATGCCCGAGATCTATCAGATTTCCGCTTTTGATACCCACATGCCGCTCCAGTGCTCTATCCAGAACATCGGCATCATCAAGCCGCATAAACATGATTATTTTGAGATAGATATGATCCTGACCGGCTCGTGCACCGTCACGATAGATAATAATATGTATACGATGTCGGCGGACGACGTGTTCTCCGTCGACCCCCACGTCAGCCACGAGCTGAGGGGCGGCGACTGCGTCATCGTGTCCATCAAGTTCGAGCAGTCGATCTTTGAGCAGAACCTCCCCCGTCCGATGCACCCGCAGTTCAACTGCAACAGCCGCGTCCAGGGCGAGAGCGAGGCGTTCAAGTCCCTGCGCGCCATCATCGCCCAGATCGTTAAGAACAACGCCGACCAGCAGACGGGCTATGAGCTGCGAAACTGGTCGCTGATCTACGATCTGATGGATCTGTTCTACAACAACTTCCGCGTCAAGCGCAGCGAGGCGCAGGATATCAAGAACCACCGCTACAGCGTCCGTATCAGCGAGATCACCCGCATCATCCGCGAGCACTATACCGAGAACCTCTCGCTCTCCATGCTGGCGGATATGGTGCACCTCTCTCCTCCCTACCTCTCCAAGTTCTTCGACCAGCAGTTCGGCATGACCTTCCTCTCCTATCTCACCCGCTTCCGTCTTTCGAGAGCCGTCCATGAGCTGACAGAGACGACCAAGAACATCGAGGAGATCTCCGCCGACAACGGTTTCGCGAATTCTCACGCCTTCGTTCAGGCGTTCAAGAAGGAGTACAACACCCTGCCCTCCGTCTACCGCCGCAAGCAGAAGGAGATTCCGGAGAAGGTCACAGTGCTGCCCCAGGTCGAGCAGCACGACTACATGGCGGGCTTGAAGAAATATTTGAAGCAGCCCGAGATCATCAAGAGCAGCGTCCAGGGCATCAGCTGCAACATCCAGCTTGACGCTCGCAAGAGCAACGGACATCTGAGCCATACATGGCGCAACATCATGAACGTTGCCTCGGCATTCGACCTGCTGATCTCCGACGTGCAGGAGATGATCCTGCGTATGCAGCGCGAGATCGGCTTCAAGTATATCCACTTCACCGGCGTCTTCTCCGACGACCTTCGCGTATGCAGCCGCCTGCCAAACGGCAAGCTCGTGTTCAACTTCGCTTATATAGATAAGATATTTGAATTCATCCTCGGCGCGGGTCTCAAACCCTTCCTCCAGCTCACCTACATGCCCGGCGCGATCGCGCAGGACCCCTCCCGCAGGCTGTTCAACTCCATCGTCTCCGCTCCTGCCGACAACGACGAGTGGTGTCTGCTGATCCGCGAGTTCCTCCATCACCTGATCGCCACCTACTCTCTGGAAGAGGTATCGAGCTGGTACTTCAGCATCTGGAACCAGCCCGACACACCCGAGAAGCTCTACGGCTTCGGCGACGATAACAAATTCTTCGCCTTCTATCAGAAAACCTACCGCGCCGTCAAGGAATGTGATCAGGCGCTCCAGATCGCGATGACGCCGACCTTCTACGTTCTCAGCGACGGCTATACCAACTGGTATCTCGGCTTCATGCAAAAAGCACGTCAGGGGAACTGTGTCCCCGACGCGCTCGCGTTCACCTATTATGATACGACCCTCTTCACCGAGCACAACCGCTCGCGCCAGAACTTCGGCTTTGTCGAGACGATGCGTCTCTCCACGGATGAGAACAGCTTCTCGAACTTCATCACCCAGATCCTCGACGAGCGCAACAAGCTCGGTCTCTCCGCCGCGCCGATCTACCTGACCGAGTGGAACTCCAACCCCAGCCAGCAGGATCTTCTGAACGACACCTGCTTCAAGTCCTGCTACATCGTCAAGAATATCCTCCAGAACTACGACCGCATCTACAGCTTTGCCTACTGGTCGCTGACCGACCTGATGGGCGAGGCGCCCCTTCCCGAAAAGGAATTCTTCGGCGGTCTCGGTCTCTTCACCAAGGACGGCATCCCCAAGCCCGCCTACTACGCCCTCACCCTGCTCAGGCAGCTCGGCTCCACCTACATCGACCGCGGCGACGGCTGGTTTGCCACCAAGGACGGCGACACCTTTAAGATACTCGTCTATAACTACCGCCACTATTCGAACCTCTACGCGATGGGCGAGAAGTTTGACATGACCTTCACCGAGCGCTACACCGTCTTTGAACCGAACCAGACGCTCGACGTACACTTAAAGCTCACCGGCGTCGAGAACGGCGACTACCTCATCCGCGAGACCGTGCTCAACCGCAGCAACGGCTCGGCGTTCGATATGTGGGTCGACATGGGCGCGCTCGAGCCGGACACCGCAGAGGAATTCCGGACCCTGAGCAATAAGGCAACACCCATGCACAGCAAATACATCCAGCCCGTCGAGAACGGCGCGCTGGAAGCCGACGCCATCCTCGAGATGCTCGAGGTCAGGCTCATCACCGTCAAAAAGATAACCGAATAACAAACAGCGGACAGAGTTACCAAGCTCTGTCCGCTGTTTCGTTCAGCCAAAACGCCTCATGTGTGTTCAGTCCCGCAATACTCGAACAAACACTTCAATACTAAGTTTCCATTAAACGCTTTAACAAATTTATTAACGGAAAATTTCGTAGAACGAGGCGGACGACGCAGACAGGCTGTCGCCTGTCAAGGAGGACTTTAATGAAACTTAGTATCAGCATTGCAAACACACCGCTTCTTTGCTATACTGATTTTGAAACTATCAAGGCACGGAGAAGGATATGAAAAAGGTACTCGCACTCTTAAAGAAGGAGCTGATGCTCACGGTGTCGGTGATCGCGGCGATCGCGGCGCTGATCATCACGCCGCCCTCGTGGGAGCTGTTCTCGGATATCGACTGGCGCACGCTCGGCACGCTGTTCATGATGCTGACGGTGCTCGAGGGCTTCAAGAAGGAGAACATCTTCCGCCCGCTCTTGAAGCTCGCGGGGAACATCCGCTCCATGGCGGGGCTGTCGCTCTTTCTGGTGTTCTCGGTGTTCTTCTCCTCCATGTTCGTGACGAACGACGTCTCGCTGATCATCTTCGTCCCGCTGACGATCATCCTCTTCCGCGCGGGTGGGAAGGAGCGGTACATCCTCCCCGTCATCAGCATGGAGAATATCGCCGCCGTGCGCGGCTCTCTGCTCACGCCCTTCGGCAGTCCGCAGAACCTCTTTATCTACGGCCAGTCGGGCGTTTCCGCGTGGCGGTTCATCTCCTACATGTTCCCGATCTGGATCCTCTCGGGCGTACTGCTCGTCGGCTTCGTCCTCTTTCTCTATCGCAGGAACGTGCGCGAGAAAACAGAGATCGAGAGCTTTCAGTTCATCGGCGAATGGAAGCCGCAGGATCGCGTCAGACGCATCGCCTACCTCGTCGTTTTCGCGCTGGTCATCACCACCATCGTCACCCGCACGAGCCTGTGGATGTGGGCGGTGGTGATCGTGGCGGTCGCGGTGTTCTTCATCGACCGCCGGATCCTCATGAAAACGGACTATGTGCTCCTGCTGACCTTCTTCTGCTTCTTCATCTTCTCGTCGTCCGTCGCGCGGAACGAGGCGATCTCCACCTTCCTCAGCCGCGCGGTCGCGAACCATGAATACGTCTGGAGCATCCTGCTCAGCCAGGTGATCTCCAACGTCCCCGCGTCCATCGTGCTCTATCCTTTCGCGGTCAACCGCGGCGCGCTGCTCTACGGTCTCGACTCCGCGGGGCTGTGCACCCTGATCGGCTCGCTCGCGTCCGTGATCAACTACCGCCTCTACGTCCGCGACTATCCCGGCGACGGCAAGCGCTTCATCCTCGTGTTCACGCTGGTCAGCCTCGCGTTCTTCGCGATCGTCGCCGTCCCGGGCTATTTCATCAGCCTTTCCCCACTCTGAGAAGCCCGCGAGCCTGTTGACTTTTTGCCGCCATCTTGCTATTATTTTACCATACACCATCCGTGAAAGAAGGGTTTTATATGAAGAAGAAAACCGTCAGCCTGATCCTGATCCTCTGCATGCTTTTCTCGTGCCTGACTGCAGTCGGCTTCTCTGCGGAGAGCAAGGACTACGGCCTCGCGAAGAGCTGTGAGGACGGCAACATCCTCCACTGTTTCAACTGGACGCTCGCCCAGATCAAGGAGGAGCTGCCGAATATCGCAGAAGCGGGCTTCACCTCCGTGCAGACCTCTCCCCTGCAGTCCCACGACGGCAACACGCAGTGGTACTGGCTCTACCAGCCCAAGGGCTTCACCATCGGCAACGAGCTCGGCTCCTATGACGACCTGAGAGCGCTGTGCACCGAAGCGCACAAATACGGCGTGAAGATCATCGTGGACGTGGTCGCGAACCATGTTGCGGGCAGTAAGACCGGCAACCTCGCGAACAGCGTGGAGAACGTGTTCAAGACCAACAAATCGACGTATTTTCACAATATGGGCGAATGTACCAACTATAACAACCGCTACGACGTTACCCATAAGAACATCGGCATGCCCGACCTGAACAGCGAGAACACCGCGATCCAAAATATGGTCGCCGCGATGATCGAGCAATACAAAGCCGCGGGCGTGGACGGCATCCGCTGGGACGCCGCCAAGCATATCTCCCTCCCCTCGGAGAACTGCGCCTTCTGGGATAAGATGTCCAAGATCGACATGTATCAGTACGGCGAGATCCTCGACAACCCCGCCGGCGACAGCGGAACTACCGTCAACAAAAACCTGATGAACGAGTACGCGCAGTACATCCGCGTCACGGACAGCAAGTACAGCAGCACGATCATGACCGCCGTGAGGGACGGCTCAAACGCCAAGAGCACAGGCTACTGGAACAGACAGGGTCTCTCAACCGACCGCCTGATCTACTGGGCGGAGAGCCACGACACCTACTCCAACACCGACGGCTGGACAAAGAATATCAACCAGAACAAGATCGACCGCGCCTACGCCATCCTCGGCGCGCGCGCGGACGCCCAGTCGCTCTATCTCTCCCGACCCTTCGAGAAGAACCACACCTCCATCTACTACGGCAAGAAGGGCAGCACCCACTTCACCTCCAAGGAGGTCGCCGCTGTCAACCACTTCCATAACGCCATGATCGGCAAGGAGGAGAAGTACTCCAACTCCGGCGGCTGCTACGTCGTCTGGCGTCAGGGCGGCGCGGTCATCGTCTCGATGAAGGATTCCGATATCGACGTCACCGTCTCCAACAACGGGAAGCTGGTGCCCGTCGGCACCTATCTCGACGAGGTCTCCGGCAGCGCCTTCACCGTCACGGAGACGAGCATCACCGGCCATATCGGCGCGAGCGGCATCGCCGTCATCTACAACAAAGAGCCCGATACCCCCGATCTCCTGATCGGCGACACGAGCCTTGACGAGCACCTCGACGTTGACGACGCGACCCTCATCCAGCGCCATCTGGACGCGATCATCACCCTGCCCGACGACAAACAGCTCGCGGCTGACGCGGATCGGGACGGACAGGTGACCATCGTCGACGCGACCGCCATCCAGTGGTATCTCGCGGAGATGGATTACTCCGGTTCAAAGGTCGGGAAACGCCTGAGCGAACTGTAGGGCGACTGTAGATATCCGAACAGCATCAATAAACGGGGCTGCCACACCAAGTGACAGCCCCGTTTTTGCGTTATGATTCCCCGTAACCGTTCTCTGCTAGAATCTCTGAGATCGTCTCGCCTTCTCCGTCAGCTCTGCCGGAACGGATCAGCTTCCATTTCCCGGCGGACGGTCCGTAGGACGTTTTGCTCCGTTTGTCCGCGCCCTTCTCCGCCTCCGCCGCGGCGGCATTGATGGTATCAAAGTATCGGGGTTCGCCCTGAGCGTCCGTCAGACACTGAACGTCATCCGTTCCGTCATATCCCGTTTTGGAAGTGTATCCGACGATACATTTATACCGACCGTCCGTGATGCAGAACTGCATCACATAGGTGACGCCGTTTCTGGTCGTGATCAGCTCCGTCTTCTCCGGAACAACGTACCCCATTTCGATCAGGAATCTGATCAGAGCCTCTCCGGTGGGCGTTTTCTCCGTCGCGGGAGTGATCGGAAGCTGCTTCGCCGCGCTGAGTATCTCGTTGAGATATACCCTGTACTGATGATAGAAAACACATTCGTCCGAGGTCTCGTCCCTCTCTCCGGGCAGGCGATTCATAACAGCGCGGATCTTTTCGAACGCCCGCTCATGCTTACGGAAGATCCTCTGAGCGATATCGGAGACGATGCAGATATAGTGACAGTATTTCGCGCTTCTTTTGCCGTTAACGAAGGGATTCGGATTTGAGATCGCCCGAGCGTACTGTTCGAGTACCAAGCGCGTTTTATCGGGGATGTCGGTACGATCAAGGCACTCGCGGATCACCGCGTCATAGAACTCCTGATAAGTGATCGTAACAAAATGCCTGTTTTCCGCCTTCGCTCCGAAAGCCGTCAGATAGATATAGATCTGCGGGGTCTCTTCACGGGAGTACTCCTCATAATAGCGATTCGTCTGCGGATCGGCGCCGTTGCGGAGCGTCTCGGAAGCGCCCACCTTGTTTTCGATCACCAGGATCAGGTCGTCACTCCTGCCGAAGATATCCACCTGTCCGTTTCCTTCGGTCAGAGGCTTCTCGGTATCCAGCTCCATCTCGCTGAGACGCTCCGGATCATAAGGCGTTCTCTCGCCCTTCTTCTTATCATGAAGCTGAAGCAGCGCCCTGAGCGGCTGCGTGCCGAGCTGATGGTTGGACTTCGGGTTGAGCAGCCAGTAGTAAAAGCTGCTGTGCCACTGTTCGCGGCTGGTGTCTCCCATGATCGTGAAGAGGTTCGGCTCCTCATACATGCGTATCACAGACTGAAAATCCTCGTCATTCTCCAGTGCGAGAATCAATGGATCCATCGGAATTATCCCCTTTCTGAATAATCGTATTAACTGTTTTTCCGAGCGCTTTCCGACGTGATCAGCACTCCGTCTTGCTCTGTATCATGATCAGCAGATCGCCGTCCGTGACGGATATCCGCGACGGCTTGCCGATGAAGGCGTTGCTCACGCCCATATGTGAGGTACGCGGCAGGTCGAGCCCCCGCGCCTCATAGTCAAGCCCTTCGATATCCACACCCCGCGCGATATCGCTCAGCGCGAAAACGGAGACGCGCCCGCTCTCCCTCTCATGAAGCTCCAGCGCCGCATTATGCAGGACGGTAAAGCAGAATTCCTCCGAGAGGAACCACGCTCTCCCGCCGCGCACGGCGATATCCAGCGCGATCGCGATA
Organism: uncultured Ruminococcus sp.; assembly: GCA_902773635.1. Taxonomy (GTDB): domain Bacteria; phylum Bacillota; class Clostridia; order Oscillospirales; family Acutalibacteraceae; genus Ruminococcoides. Next base: position 11,545 of record CACYFH010000011.1, read on the forward strand.
TTGGCGACCGTGTGGTCGAGCAGTCCGCCGACCGCGCCGTAGATCACAAAATCCGTGAATCCTCTCTGAAAGCCCAGCTCCACCGCGTGGCCCACGTCGGTATCGTCCTTGCGAACCTCGAGCCGTATAACGTTCTCTGCGTCGGGCGCTTCTCCGAGTGAATCGAAATCCCCGACCGTGAGATCGGGCTTCACCCCGAGCGACAGCGCGACGTCATAGCCCCTGTCCGCCGCGATCACAAGATCGCCCTCCTGCGGTTTTATCGGATAATATACAACCGGCAGAGCGCCGAAGATAAAGCATTTACCATTCATAACCAAATGAGCTCCTAACTCCAAACTCCTAATTCCTAATTCCTAACTCCTAACTCAAACTATACCCTCTCCCCCGCATGATGTCAAGCGCGGGCTTGTTTTTCCCGCCCTTTCGTGCTATAATCGGCGTGACACAAAGGAGACTATCATGGAAAAGTATTTCAGCATCAACCAGAAGAATATGAGCGTCAAATGCAAGATCTACTGCGAGAATCCGCGCGCGGTCGAGCGCGTGGTGCTCTCCGGTCACGGCTTCGGCGGTCACAAGGATAACCGCGCCGCCGAGAAGCTATACAACCGCCTGCAAAAGCGCAATAAGAATATCGCCCTGATCACCTTCAACTGGCCGGGTCACGGCGACGACGCCTCTCCCCAGCTCCGTCTTGAGGGCTGTGACCGCTACCTCACGGCGGTGCTCGACTATATCCGCACCGAGCTGCATACGGAGGAAATCTACGGCAGCGCGAACAGCTTCGGCGGCTATCTCTTCCTCAAATACATCTACGAGCATGGCTCCCCCTTTGTCAAGACCGTTCTCCGATCCCCTGCCGTCAATATCTATCAGTCGCTCCGCGAGCGCATCATGAACGCGGGCGAGTTGGAGGAGATCGAGAAGGGCAGGACGGCGCTCGTCGGCTTCGACCGCAAGATCCGGGTCTCCGCCGAATTCCTGAATGACCTCAAAGAAGCGGATATTACCACCTGGGATTTCTCCCCCTTCGCCGACGATATCTTCATCATCCACGGCGACAGGGACGAGATCATCGACTGCGAAGCGTCGTGGATGTTCGCTGAGGAAAACGGCATTGGCTTCTACATCGAGGAAGGCGCCGACCACCGCTACACCGACCCGCTGAAAATGGACGACGCCATCAAGCAGACGGTACAGTTCTTCGGTCTGCGCTGAAAAAAAAGGCAGATTTAATTCTAAATAAGAATAAAAAATCCGAACAATTTATGAATAAGCGATTTTTTCAGCGCAATATATAGACAAAATCAAAAAAATGTTGTATATTATATTGGTTAAGACAGCGCTGATCCCATCGGTTTTCTCTCCTATCGGAGCGCCGAAGGATCCGACTTCACTTAAATCACGGGATCTCCTGCGCCAAAAGCGCACGATCCCAACAAAGGACGGTAATAACAATGAAGAATTTTTCTAAGATCCTCTGCGTCGTTCTGGCGCTGGTCATGGCGCTCTCCGTCGCGGCGTGCTCTATGTCCAAGCAGTACGCCTACAAGGAGAACGACACGGAACTGCCCATCGGCGTGTACATCTACTATCTCCGTAGCGCCTACAGCCAGGCGGAAGGCTTCGCCCAGAAGTCCGAACTCTATGATTCCGAGACCGGCAAGTATGACGGCAAGGATTCCTTCCTGAAGATGGAGATCACCGACGACGACGGCAACACCGCAGTCGCTGAGCAGTGGATCAAGGACAAGGCGGAAAAAGACACCAAGCTCGCCATCGCGACCTATCTCAAAGCCAAGGAGCTCAACGCGAGCACCATCGACCAGACCGAGCTCGACAGCGCCAAGAGCTACTACAAGAGCTATTGGGAACAGAGCCTGAGCGCCGACTATGAGACCTACGGCATCAGCTTCGATTCCTTCATGCAGATCGCTTACCTGCTCCCCGTCACCGAGAGCAACGCGTTTAAAGCGCAGTACGCGGCGGACGGTCCCACCCCCGTTTCCGACGAGGAGCTGAGCAAGTACTTCACCGACAACTACACCTCCTACAAGTACTTCTCCGTCAACCTCTATGAGACCGCGACCGCTGACGAGGCTTCCTCGGAGACCTCTACCGAGTCCGTTCCGCTCTCCGAGGACAAGATCGCCGCTTATCAGAAGGAGTTCGACGGCTATGCCAAGACCCTTTCCTCCGGCGGTTCCTATGACGACGTGATCGCCGACTACATGAAGGCGCACGACATCACCGAGGATCCCACCACCGCCAACGTCGAGGTCATCGACAAGGAGACCACCGATCAGCTCATGAAGGCGATCCTTGACATGAAGGACGGCCAGGCGATGACCATCGAGATCGGCGAGACCGATACCACCAAGCAGCTTTACGTTCTCTATCGCGAGCCGATCGCCAACCAGCTCAAGGCTTATACCGATCCCGAACAGCACCGTGACGACGTCCTCTCTTCCATGAAGCACGAGGAATTCGACGAGCTGCTCGAGAAGTACGCCGAGGAAAAGGGCGTCAAGCTCTCTTCCGACTGCGGCAAATACAACCCCTCTATGTTTGAGGCGAAAAAATAATTGGAGTTGATTTGATGAAAAAATCAATGAAATTCATTTCCCTGCTGTTAGCAGTCGTTTTCCTGATCGCGGGCACCATGATGATCGCGTCCGCTGACGAGGAAACGGGCGGCGACACGCCTATTGATACGCCCGTCGATTCCAATCCGACTCCCGATCCCGATCCAACCCCTGTCGATCCCGATCCGACTCCCGTCGATCCCGATCCAACCCCTGTCGATCCCGATCCGACTCCCGTTGATCCCAATCCGACCCCTGATCCCGACCCCAATCCCGATTACACCGGCGGCGGTACGGTTGACGGCGGCAGCACCTACACCCCCTCCAACAACGACGATCCCGTGTTCTTCGGCGACGCTTCCCAGTACGATTACAACACCGGCAACAGCGAGGCGTCCGCAGGCTCCGTGAAGCAGCAGACCAACCTCTACAACACCTCCGGTCTGAGCGATTCCGAGGTCGCTCCCAACAAGTGGAGCGAGATCACGCTGGATGAAAAGACCACGTCCGTTCCCAACGCCAACGCCTCCTTCGCTTCCATCAAGAACAACACCGGCAGGGAGGACGACAGCCAGTGGATCCTCTTCCTCGGCTATGCGTTGATCGCGCTCGCGGTGCTCGGCATCCTCTACTTCATCATCGCGACAGTCACGGCACGCTCCGCCAACAAGAAGCGCATGCAGATGCAGGCTGAGAGAGCCTACGCTCCCGCGCCGGAGGAAAGCGTCAAGCGCACCTCCCACGCACAGAACGCGCCCCGCCACAGAGCGTCCGCTAAAGCGGATACCGGCGAGATCTACGTTCCCCGCCGCTCCCGCGCAAAATAATCAAACACATGTAAAAAAGCGCCCCTGATCGCTCAGGAGGCGCTTTTCTCATGCCCGTTTATCGGAACGCAACGATCGTGTACTGCGTGCCGCTTTTATTCAGATCGACCATCTGTCCGTCGCTCGCGGAAGCGGACTGGCTGACGAGCACGCCCGACGTGTTCAGCGCGATACCGGCCGTACCGCCGTAGCCGAAGGACGCGACCGCGCAGTTGACATGCGTCACCCCGCTGCTCACGGATACCGGTGAAACGCCGCGGCGGTATACGATCACGAGCTTTGCCTGAAAGCCCAGATCGATCGTGCGCGTCGCCTCACCGTTGCCGGAGTAGACCCTCAGCACAAACGGCTCAGCGATCCTCTCCTTCTCCGCCGCTGTCAGATGTACCGCGCTGTCAGCCAGATGACCGCCCAGCGCGGTGTCGATGATACTGTTATCCGATACAAAATCCGCGCGCTTGGGGCGATCGGATGCGCTCCAGTTGCTCAGGTGCAGATTCGGTGTATAACTGCTAGATGCCATTCATTTCCCTCATTTCCTTATGATTCGGACGGCGTGCGCTCGTCCAGCTCCTGCCACGTCAGATCGTTCTGATCGCTCTGCGAGAAGCTCAGCTCCAGCGCGTCGATATCCGCCCAGGTCAGCGTGTTGAAGGTCATCTGGAATTCCAGATGCGCCGGGATGATCTTCCCGATCTCACGCAGGATGAACGCCTGCTCCGCCTGCGAATAATCCGCCGTCGCGGTGATGTTCAGGCGACCCAGCGCCGGAAACTCGCTGATCTGATACTTCAGACCGAGACTGTCCAACGCCCTGCGAATGCCTGCGGGCGTAAAGTCGCTCTCTCCCAGATTCATTCTGAGCAGGAGCAGCTCGCGGCGCTTCTCTACGCTTTCGCCCTCTCTGGAGGGACCGAAAAGCTCCTCATACACGCGCAGCCCGACGTCCTCCGCCGTGCCGATAAAACGCTCGCGGAACATGCCGTCAAGCTCCGTGTACAGCCTTTCGATCTCCTCCGCAAAAACCTGCAGCTCGCGGTTGGAAACCTCCGCGTCCTCGCGATACAGTCCGATCGGTTCAAGACTTCTTTTCAGCGTCTCATAGACCATCTCACACCTCCGACACGATGATGTTCCCGCACATCGGATACTCGCTCTCTGCGATCTCCGTATCCGAGCCGTAGCTCTCCAGAAAGCGATAGTCGCTGACGCCCTTGACGTGATGGATCACGTCACCGAGGTTGCTGAGCAGGACGTCCTTGCCGATACCCAGCGCCTCGATATAGTCTTTCAGCGCCGCCTTGACCTCCTCTGCGACCGTCTCATATTCATAGCCTTCCTCGACCTTGAGACGGACGTAAAGATTGATCGTCACGGGAGACGCGTTCTGCAAACGTACGTCGACATTCAGCTCCCTGCCTTGTGAAAGCAAGGCGTTGATTCTCATAAACTGCTGGGTCGTGAGCGGCGTGCCTTTGCCGCAGGCATAAACGTCGACCGTACCCGCGCCTCTTGCTCTGCCGATGACGCCCGCCGAGTACACGCCGTCCACCGACATCGCGATCGCGCGATAGTAAGCGGCGTTCGTTCCGTTGGAGATATTCGCATAGCTGTCCGCCACACGCGCTCTGAGCGCCTCGTCGGTCTCGTTGTCGCTGCCGCCGTAGAAGCGCACCGCGTTGTGCACGCTGTCGATCCCGAGCACCGGGGTCACGATGATCCCGACCGTACCGATCGCGACGTTGTACGCTTCACCGATCTCTGTCGCCTCCACGTCCGCGCCGACGCTCTGATCGTCGCTGTAGAGGGTCACACCCTCCAGCGTCACAAAACGCAGAAGATCGCCCGAGGTACAGACCTCCGTGCCAGCAGGGATGAGGATATCCCCATGCTCCTCCGCGTCAGTGGAAAAGACGACCCTGCCGATCGTCTTCGTCCCGCTCTTTCTCTGCAGCCCGCGCTGGGCGGCGTGCTCCTCCAGATAAACGCCCTGTGCGGTCGTCGGGAACATCTGACGCAGTATGTAGTCGGCATACGCGTGCTGTTTATACAGCTCGCCCGCCAGAGCACGCATTCTCACCGCGAGATCGGACTCATATGCGGGTCTGAACCCGCTGAGCTCCTCATATCGGCTCATCATGCGCTCTAAAAGTTCATTGTAAGATTCCAGATAAATCCACCTCCGTCGTCGTTTCGCTGTCTCTGAAACGAATATGTATCACCGCGACGCGGCTCCTTTTTGGACAGGACAGCACCTCCACCTCTGTGCCCGCGATATCCGCGCACGCCTCCTTGATCAGCATATCGAGCTTTTGGAGGAACAGCTCGTCGTCTGTGCTCAGATCGCCGTAATCCGTGCCCAGCCCGCGGTCATAGATAAAATCGCCCCTCACCGTCAGCGCCGAGAGCCTGACGCGCTGGACGGCTTCCTCGATCCCGGTGATGTACTCATAACACCCCGAGGAGGTCATCGCGATATCGCCGTCGCTGATACGCACGTCCATCACGACACCTCCCGACCGTTGATCAGCACCCTGCCGTCATTTTTCAGCACGATGCGCGCGCCGCCTGCCGAGTAAAGCATCAACTCACCCGGCTCAAGGGGCTCGGGCAGATCGGCGATCACGCCGAGACACACCGCGCCGCTCTCACACGGCGCGACGATCGCCTGAGAGCCGACGGCGGGCACATACGCGATACCTGCGGGAGCGGCGGTCGGAACGCCCCTGTAATCGCTCGTCGCGCTCACGGAAACGCTGCCCTTCGCCGCGGCGCGCACCTCGCCTGCGGCGGCGCCCTCCTTTCGGAAGCTCCTGCCGCTCATATATTCATTCATCCACATCCGTTCGTCCTCCTTTTGAGTGTTACGTCCGTGTATTCTCCGCCTGCCGTCAGCCGATAGCGCAGGGCGCTGATATACAGTTCGCCAGATACGGCGATCCTGTCGCTGTCCACCGAGGCGCGGTTGCCCTCATGCCCCAAAAGACAGGAGGGGCATCTCAGCTTCACGCTGTACGCTTTCCTCTGACCGTTCGCGATCATCGCATCCGCACAGCGCATCGGGCTCTGGGTGAGGGTCGCGTTCAGATATCTCCTGCGAGCAATACCTCTGCTCAGCGCGTCCGCGTTCATGATGGGGAGGGTGTAACCGCCGCCGCTGTTGGTCTTGACGACCACCTCGGAGATCTCCTCGCACCGCTTGCGGGTCTCGCTGAGAGACAGGAAGCGCACCGCGCCCTTTGTGTTGCCGAAGCGCGTTTCATCCTCCTTCATGATCCCCTTGAAGCTGAGCGTTCCGGTACTGCTGATGCGCGGCAAAGCGGAATAGCACGCCGTGCAGAAATTCTTGAGCACACTGTAGCAGGAATCGCCCTTGAGCACGCTTTGCTCCCCAAAGTAGACCGCGTCGTCCTTCTCACTCAGCATAAGTCCGAAGGGTTTTGCGTAGCGCTCATACATCAACGCCGCCGAGGGGTGGTCATAGCCGCAGGGAGCGGCTTCATTGTCAAGCAACAAAGCCGCCATACTGCGCGCGGAAATTTTCAGCGTCTCGCCCGAACCGTCCGCCGCGTGCTCCTCCTCGTCGATCACGCCGCGAAAAACCTCAGCGTCATCCGAGAAGACCCGCACACCGACCGGCTCCGGGCACGCCATGTAGGGGAACTCTGCGTAGAGAGAGTCCGCCGGCACATTTTCATCGACCTCGATCACGAGCTTTGATATCGCCTTCGGCGTCCATTCCGCGCCGTCGCGGTCGATCAGCTTCACCTTTACCACAGCCGTACCCTCTCCTTCTCCTTCAAATCGTCGATCATCGGGATCTGCGGGTTCAGCTCCACCAGCTTCCCGATCGCCACATCAAAGCGATAGCCGATATCCCACAGCGACTCGCCCTCAGCCTGCGTTGTATAGTAGGCGTCGCCGCTTGTATCAACGCGCGGACTTTGCGCCTGCACAAAGCGAAAGCGGTACTTCACCACCTGATCTAATGGCTCGGCGGTCAGGCTCAGCTCTCTGAGGTAGGCATACATCGGCTGACGCTGCGGGAGCATCAGCTTGCCGCAGCGCTGTTCTCTCAAAAGCGTCTCGAGCCTGCGGTACTGCTCCATGCAGTCCTCGCCGAAGAACTCACCTTCCCCGCTCACAGCTCTCAGCTTCAAGCCGAGGCTCTCGCTGTCGGGCTCACAGCAGGGCGAGACCATCTCGCGGAGATTGCCGCTGTCTGTGATAGCCAGCGTGTGCGGGTTATGCGAGAGAGCAAGCCCGCAAAAGCGCATCGGTGCGTATCTCATGAGAGCCGCACCTCCTCTTCCTCGGTGAACGCCTTGTTGTAACGCCGCGCGTCGCGCTCCATCAGCGCGGACAGCTCCTCGGAGAAGCTGTCCGCCGTATAGTCTCTGCGTTCCTCGCTATTCATCCTCTACCTCCTGCCATCTCATGCTGTCAGCCTCTAACGTATAGATACTCTCCGCGTTCTCAGCGCCCTTCGCGCCGTAAGCACACTCCGTCAAACGGCAATTCTCATACACATACTCCTCGTCCTCAAAACGGACGGAGAGCGCGAACGGTTCGTCCTCGGGTATCTGACCGTCAAAAACGTTCAGCGCTTTCAGCTTCAGCTGATAATGCGCCTCCTGCGGGACGTGCTTCACCGCCGCCGAGCGCATGCACTCGCGCACCTGATGAAAGACCCGCTTCTCGGTTGCGGAGAACTCCGTCACCCCGAACAGCGGTTCATCGTCGAGAGAGAGCACGATATCCTTTCCTCTGATGATTCTCAGCTTGCTCATGCGGACGCCCCCTTAGACAGAAGCATCTGCAAACGCGCCGAGATATCGCGGTACTCGCTGTGAGCAGATTCATCATACCCGATACCGGATAAGGAAACCTCTCTGAGCAGCCCGTCGCTGTCCGCTCGTTCCAGCGCGTCCGCGATGATGGCGCTGACCCTGAGCAGCGCCGAACCGGACGAGCCCTCCGGCGCATAAACACGCAGCTTGAGCTGTGCTTCGATCAGTCTGCCGTTCGTGTCCGTGCCGTCTTTGTCGCCGATGAACACCACGCTCTCATGCGTTTGATGATTCTCAGCCGCTACGGTATAGCTTTTCACCGGCGAGGTCACTTTATGCGGAGGATAGGCGGGCAGAAAGACGAAATTCTCCATCCCTCTCTTCGCCTTCACGCGCATGATCAGCGCGTCAATCAGATTGTCCGTCAACGTCATCATAATAATCCTCCTTCCCCTCACAGTCGGGTCTCAAGATCGCCCAAACATAGACCGACTCGTCACGCGCCGCGAATTCTTCTGCTGTGACGACCGAAAAAGCCGCACCCCGGCACTCCAGCCGCATCCCCGTGTCCAGCGGGTGATCGGGGGAGCCGATATACAGCAGATAGGTATTGTCGAACCATCCCGCGGGGATATACTTCTCATTCAGATACAGCCTGTGACGCCGCCTGAGCGGCTGGACAAAGGCCTTTGCGACCTCTGCCCTGCCGCCGCGGCGAATGACCACGGTGTTGCCGAACCTGCTCAGCGCACGGTTCAGATAACCTGCCATCCTCATACGCGCACCCTCCTGAAAGCGAACCCGCCGTTGAGATCAATGATATCTCTGATGTTCTCGCGCTCCTCATGCCAGAGGGACTCCGCGTTCTGACGCACCGACAGCAGATCAAACTGCACGTCGCCCACCTTGAAGGAGGTGAAGTCCTCGCTCTGCATGATACGGCTGATCTTGTAGAACGCGTACACGGCGCAGGCGTGCGTCAGGCGGCGCTTCTCACTCTCTGTCAGCTCGCTGCGCATCCGCTCCTCAAAGTAGGCTCTGCAATCCTCGATGATCGGCAGATACCGCGACGTCTCCTGCATACTCAGTCCGGACACCAGAGTGAAGCGATCCAAAAGTTCTTTCAAGCTCAAGTGTCTCGCCCTCCTTAGTAGCTCAGGCTGACAGCAGCGTCCTCATAGATCTTCGCGAAGCCCGCGATACAACTGATGGTCGCACGCTCGAGCTGGCGGTCGATCAGCTTGTCATAGTCGACGTTCACGTCGCCCGCGACGACCATCTCGAGTGCGCAGTTCTTGTCGAGGCCGATCAGCTTCTGACCGGTGAGTGCCGGCGTGTGCAGGAGATTGGCGCCCAGCGGGGTGATCATCTTGCCGCTGCCCTGGAAGCTCAGACCTGCCGCCGCGTCCTTCATCTCATCCATGGTCAGCAGCGCGGTCATCGCAGAGGTAGACGCGAGGATGGTGTTGAGCGTATAGGGGCTGAGCGCGCTCCACATGCTCACGAGGTCGCCGTAGCTCAGAGAGCCGGCAGAAGCAGGGCTGACAGTACCGCAGGGGTTGTTGTTGCCGTCGCCGTTGAGCAGGACGTCGACCGCATCCGCCATCTGAGAGCGCGCGATATACGCGCCGATCTGTTTCAGGGTGACGGTGAAGAGGTCGATGCGCTGGAAGCGGATCGCCTCATAGCTGGCGCTGATCATTCTGCCGCGCTTGTGGAGCTTGACGAGATTCTCATTGGTCTTGATCTCGGTGACAGGGATGAATGCGCCCTCGGCGACCTTCTTGAGGGTCTTGTCGTCGTCGCTCATGCCGGAGTTGATGGAGCGGTAGTCCATGCCGTCGATCTTGGTCACGGTCGCGACGATATCGCCCAGCACATCCGCCTCCGCGATACCGGCGTTGACCGCGCGGCTGACGTACTCCGGGAACAGCGCCGCGGAGCCTGTGGTCGCGAAGAACTTGTCGATGGTGTCGGAGCCCTTGCCGCTGACCTTGATGTCATAGCGCTTGAGCTGACGGGAAAAGGCGTCCAGCCCCTCCAGAGAGGTGCCCTTGTAGTTCTCGCTCGGGTCGAGCGCCTCGAGCACCTCGGTCAGGCTCTTGCCGTTCTGATACATGCCCTTCTCAAGGGCGATCTTCTCAAAATTAGCCATTCTTTGACCTCCTTACAGAATGTAGCCGACGGTGGTATCGTCAGCGAAAATAACCAGGCGTTCCTTGCCTGCACTCGCGGTCTTGACGCCGCCGTTCGCGTCGGCGACGAGCTTCTGATAGCCGACGGCTACGGTGCCGGTCTTGCCGGTCTCGATGTAACCGCCGAGCTGTACCGCGGCGATTCCGTTCTTCTGATTCACGCACTTGCCGATGAACGCGCCGCCCTCGCTCGCCTTACCGACCTTGCCGGATGCGGTGATGTTGACGAGATCGCCCGCTTCAACTGCGCCCTCGCACTCAAAGGTCAGTACGTTTTCCATGTAACCGGTGAATTTGATGTTATCCATCCTTTACCTCCTTAGATTCTGAATTCCGTATTGCCGACAGGTTTCTCACTGTCTGCGGAATATAACTGCGCCCTCACGCGGCGCTCCTTCTTGCTCAGCGCCTTCAACAGCGCCTGTGTCTCGCCTACCGAGAGCTTGCCGATGATGCAGTTCTCGGTCGCATAGTCCAGCTCGACGCCCTTGTCTCTGAGCGCCTTTTTCAGTCTGCCGACCAGCTCCTCGCGGTACGCCTTCGCGTATTCGTGCTCCTGCTGCAGCTCAGCGATATACTCCCTGAGCCTGTCGGATTCACCCTTCGAGAGGGTCACTTCGCCCTCGGTGCCGAGAGCCTTCTTCCATTCGTCCATTTGCTTCTCCTTTACTCCTGACTTGATGACGCCGGCGGCTCGCTGTGCGGGGACGGCGACAAAGCTGAACTCATACGCGTCGCGCGGTTTTCTCAGCTCGCCGTAGCAGAGCGTTCCGTCATACACGCGACCCTTATGGTGCTCGCACATCGGCGAACGCATGTCGTTACCGCAGACGGAACACACCGTGCTCCCCATACTGCACCCGACGGAGACCTCCTTGACGATGCCCGCCTCGATCTGCTCAATCAGCTCGCGGTTGCCGTCCGTACGCAGGATATACGCCCTCGCGGTCAGTCGATACAGCGGGTCGCCCACAGCCGTAGCCCGACCCTCCACGCGCTCCGTTTTACAGGAGATGATACGCGCCTTCTGGTTGTTGGCGGTCGGATTATGGTCGAGGATGCCCGTCTTGCCGACGAAGAGCTTCTCCATCTCCCTGAGAGCCTCCAAGGAGAAGCGCTCATAGTCGCGGTCGACGTCATTGTCACACAGCGCGACCGTGAAAAGGTAGACCTCCTCCGCGCTCAGCTCTCTGCGTGCGTAGCTGTTCACAAGCGCCATCTCATCCTCTGCGCCGTCAAACGCGGCGTTCTTCAATACGATTCCGTTCTTCATGCCTTCACCTCCAAGCTCTGCTCGATCTGCGCCGCTCTGGCGTTATCCAGACGCGCCGCAGCAAGCTCCGTTTCATCCTGCAGACTGATGTTGCTCCATTCCACATGAACGCGCGGGTCGAGACCGACCGACCTGAGGTAGACCGCCGCCGCTCTCACCATCACAGGCTCCGACAGCGAGCGGTAATACTCCAGCTCAGAGGTCAGGATATCCGCCTGCTGAGCTGACATGCGCTCGGTCGAGGACCACGACAGCCCCAGGAGGAACGGCGGGATGGAGAGCTTTGCGACGATCTGCTCGAGGATATGGCGCACCGGGATATCGCAGTCCAAAATCTGGCTGTCCGCGCCGATCGCCTTGATGCTCACGTCGCCGATCGAGACGAAGTCGCACATCCTGTCCTTATCGCGCATCGCGCGGCTCCATTCGGAGGCGATCTCCTGCACCCGCTGCTTCGCGTTCAGCGAGGACGCAGCCGCGGGCGGGTGATAGGTCACCGCAAAGCGCACATTACCCGCACGTTCAAAGTTCTGACCGATACAGTTGAAGATCTTCATGAGGATCTCGCTGACGAACGGCAGCCCGCACAGCAGAGAGGTTCCTCTCAGCTGTCCCGGCTCGGGGTTGAGCAGGGAGACGAGGATCAGCTCGGGCTGTGCGACCTCGCGGTTATCGCCGATCCCGCGCGTGAGGATACGCACGTCCAGCGGGTTTTCGCCGCGGCGCAGCTCGACCGCGTCCACAGGCGCGTTGTACAGCGCCGCGACGCCGCCGTCCTCATAGGTCACGATCTCACCGACCGCCGTCCCGTAGGTCAGGAGCTGGTCGAGATATGAACTGACAAAACAGCGCAGTCCCATACCTGTTCCGCCCACGCGGATATGCGCGGAAAAATCATCGAGCGCCGCCTGCGCGTCCTCGTCGGCGCCGCTGAGCTTGAAATCACCCAGCAGGCGCACGATCTTCGACAGCGCCGCGTCGATCACCGGTACGTTTTCTCTGAGACTTCTGTACAGTCTCAGCTCGACCGGTCGTTCATAGGAGCGTAAAAGCTCAGGGATCCCGCCCCTGTCCGCCGCACAGGTCTGCACTGTCGGCGTCTCAAGGCGTTCTCCCTTTGAAAACCATTTCAATTACTTACCTCCTGATCATCTTGCTACAACGGCGCAGCCGAAGCCTTCGTCCGCCGTCTTGATGTAGCTGACAAAATACCGTATGTCATCCATCGCGTGGTCGTCGCGCTTGATCACCGTGTCCATCGGCTTGTTCTCGTCCCAGCGATAGAGCGAAAACTCCCGGATGGCGTCCGTACAGGTATCACAGATCACGATCTCCCGGTTTTTCAACGCCTGAGAGGTCTTGCGGATACCGTCGATCACGTTGTTGTCCGCACGCACCACCGCAAAGCGCCCGTGCCGCCCGATCGTCTCGATAAAGCTCGCGGCGCTTGGGTCAACGATGACCGCCGTCGGCTGAACGTCCCCACATAATTCGCATAAAGAAATATAATGCTCCTCATCGGTTCTGCTCCTGCCTTCCTTTCGCGCGTCATAGTAACTCTCGCGGATGCGGTACCACGTCGTCCCCTTCCTCGCCCAAAGTCCCAGCGACGTCGGATTCACCGTGCCGTAATCGCAGGAGACACAGTACTCCTCATAGCCGTCTCCGGGCGGGGTGATGAACATACCGCTGTCCTCCATAAAGGGATAGACAGCGCCCGAGACGCTCACCCATTCTCCCAGAACGAACCTGCGGTAAAAGGCGCCCGAGTACAGGCTCTCATAACGCCTGAGCATGTCCTCGCCGAGAGAGGGATTGTCCCGCATCGTGAAGCTCAGATACAGCGCGTTTTTCTTCTCGCGCTTTTTGATCCATTCACGATAAAACCAGTGAGAAGGGTATTCCGGGTTACAGTTGAAAAAGAACCTTGAACCGCCCACAGAGCACCTCGCCAGCGCCTGCTCCACAAAGGAGCGCGGCATCAGTGCCACCTCGTCGAACAGCACGCCCGACAGCGTCACGCCCTGGATAAGCGACGCGCTGCCCTCGTCCTTGCCCGAAAAGAGGATAAAGGTATTCTCGCGCCCGCGATAGCTGACCGTCAGCCTGTTGGCGCTCACATTCTCCCTGACCGCCATCCCAAGCTCCTTGAGACAAGGCAGGAGAGGCAGTATCACGTTGCGCCGCAGCGCCGTGATCGTCTTGCCGCAGAAGCCCAGCAACGCTTTGTCAAAGTGAAAGCTCGCCCACATCACGAACGACAGCGAGAGCGAAAAGGTCTTTCCCGAGCGAACCGCACCGTCGCAGATGATCGCGTCGTAGTGCTCCGTCCCGGAGCCGGGCGCCCACCAAAACAGCGCCTTGAGCTGTTTTTCGGAAAAGGGCTTATACTTCATCCGGCGTCACCTGCCGCTCATTCAGCCTTGAAAGCGCCTGAGCGGAGCGCAGCATCGCTTCCTCCAGCCCGCCGCCGTGTTCGCTGCTGCCGCCGACCAGCTCCGCGAGCCTGTCCAGCGCCTTGATGCGGTCGCACAGCTTCAGCTCGACCCCTTTGTCGGTGCGCTTGATCTCCTGCACACAGCTCAGATCAAGCTCCCTGAGCCTGTCAGCCGCGAGCTTCTCGCTCAGCGCAAGCTCCGCCGCATCGCCCACGTCGCCGCACGCGAGGCGGAACAGCCCGCACGCCACCGTACTGCGGTAGATCTTCTGTGCGTTTGCGCTCAGCTTCTCGATCTCCTGCGCGATATCCTCACGCGTCAGCAGCTTGCTCAGCACCGCTTCCGGTCGCCTGTAGCCCGCTTCACGCGCCGCACGCCGCGGGTCGGCATACACCGCCATCAGACGGCAAAATTCTTCTTCTCTGACTTTCATAACAACCTCCTCACCCTTATGTGCAAAAGAAAAAAAGTTGCATACCGATATGCAACTTTTCAAAATTTCCGATATTTTTTTGAAAAAAATAAAAAGCCCGACGTCTTCGCCGAGCTTTCAAGATGATCATGCTGTTTTCTCCGCGTCGTCGGTCGGCGCATCCTCCGCGGGTATCTTGCGGAAGAACCGATAGGCGAGCACCATCGTGATCGGGAACGCGAGCACATACGCCAGCGGCTGTGCCTCGCGGATGCCGTCCAAGCCTCTCAGATTCGCCAAAATCAGCAGTGCGGGAATGAACAGCAGTCCGTTTCTCAGCGCGGACAGCACCGTCGCGCCGAGCCGCTTGCCGGTGCTCTGCATGAGCATCTCCGTCGCCATACACGGCGGGAGCAAGAGCGTCGCGAGAGCCTGCAGTCTCAGCGCGGGGATCGCGATCTCAATGACCTGCGGGTCGTCGCGGAACAGTCCGACCAGCTTTCCCGCAAATACCACCAACAGCACGCACCCGACGACGATGACCGCCTCCGACATCGCCACCGTGAACCGATAGCCCTTACGCAGTCTCTCATACTGCTTTGCGCCGTAGTTGAACGCCGACACCGGCTGAAAGCCCTGTCCCACGCCGAGAGCCACGGAGAACGCGAAGAACACGATGCGCGAGACGATGCTCATCGCCGCGACCGCCGCGTCGCCGTAAGGGGCGCAGAGCGTGTTCAGGATCACGGTCGAGAAGCTGTTCAGTCCCTGCCGGAGCATGCTCGGGAAGCCCGTCGTCGCGATATTCCAGACCTTCCTCCAAAGCCCGCCGCGCAGGTATCGGAACCGCAGTCTCGAATCCGCCCTGCCCGTCAGGAACATGCTCAGCAGGATCAGCCAGCTGATCACCTGGCTCATGGCGGTCGAGAGGCCCGCGCCCGCGATCCCCATATCGAGCGCGAACATCAGGATCGGGTCGCCCGCCATATTCAGCACCGCGCCGATCATCAGCCCGATCATGCCCAGCGTCGCCTTCCCCTCATAGCGGAGGATGTTGTTCATCGTGAAGCACGAGCACATGAACGGCGCTGAGAGCAGGATATAAAAGATATAGGTTTTCGCAAAGGGCGCGATCGTGTCGGTACTGCCGAGCGCCATCACGATACCGTCGAGCCACAAAAACCCGATCAGGCTGATCAGCAGACCGCTGAAAAACGACATGAAGAAGCCGACGGACGCATAGGCGGACGCTTCCTCCGTGTCCTTCCTTCCGAAGGCACGCGAGAGGATACTGCCGGCGCCCTGCCCGAACATGAAGCCGAACGCCTGGATGATCGCCATGAAGCCGAACACCACGCCCACCGCGCCGCTCGCGGAGGTGCCGAGCTGACCGACAAAGGCGGTATCGACCAGGTTATAGATATTTGTCACCAGCATCGAGATCACGGACGGTACGGACAGCGTCAGCACCAGCCGCGGGATGGGCGTTTTCGTCATTTTATCGAACTGCGAGATATGTTTTTGCAAGGGATGATTCCACTCTTCTCTACGGATTCACCCCTATTGTAGCACGTTTCGGGAGAATCGACAAGATAGAATTCTCCTGCATAAAATTCGCTTTTCGGCAGAAAATATTACCGGCAAAGAATAACGAAAAGGAGACCGATCCCATGTTTTCCACCTCCTATGAGCAGAACCGCCTGCTCCTCGCCCGCCTGCTCCGCTCTGACGACTGCTTCGACATCATCGAGCGCAATATCGTGATCTCAGGCAAAAAGGCGGTCATCTTCTACATCAACGGCTTGATCAAGGACGACATCATGGAAAAGCTGATGGAGTTTTTCTACAACAACACCCGCCCGGAATATCTGAAATCGGCCGAGGAATTCACCCGCCACTGCGTGCCCTACGTCGAGATCAGCATCGTCGACCACCCCGACGAGGTCGTGAAGAACGTCCTCAGCGGTATCCCCTGTATGATGGCGGAGGGCTTCTCTGCCGCGATCGCCTTCGACATGCGCACCTACCCCCAGCGCTCCACCTCCGAGCCGGAGGACGACAAGGTCCTGCGCGGCAGTAAGGACGGCTTTGTCGAGACGGTGATCTTCAACTCCGCGCTGATCCGCCGCCGCATCCGTTCCTCGAACTTCATCACCAAGGCGATGACCGTCGGGCGCGAAAGCAAAAGCGACATCATCATCTGCTATATGGACAACAAGGTTGACCACACCCTGCTCAAGGACATCACCGACCGCATCAAGAACCTCGATATCGCGAACCTGAGCATGAACCAGCAAAGCCTGATCGAAGCGCTCTATCAGAAGAAATGGCTCAACCCCTTCCCGAAGATCAAATACACCGAGCGCCCGGACGTCGCCGCCGCCGTCTGTCTCAAGGGGAACATCGTCATCCTGGTGGACAACTCCCCTTCCGCGCTGTTGATCCCGACCTCCATCTTTGACGTGCTGGAGGAAGCCGACGACTACTATTTCCCGCCCATCACCGGCACCTATATCCGCATCACGCGCTACCTCATCACGATCGCCTCCGTCCTGCTCACCCCGCTCTGGCTATTGTGCCTGCAAAATCCGGAGCACGTCCCGGATATCTTCCGCTTCGTCCTCGCGGTCGAGCCGACGAGCCTGCCCATCTACTGGCAGCTCATCATCATGGAGCTGTGCATCGACGGTCTGCGCCTCGCCGCACTCCATACGCCAAGCTCCCTGACCTCAGCCATCGGCATCATCGGCGCGATCGCGTTCAGCCAGTTTGCCATCGACGCGGGCTGGTTCACGACCGCCTCGACCCTCTACGTCGCCTTCGTCACCATCGCGAACTACAGCCAGCCCAACTACGAGCTGGGCTACTCGCTGAAATACGCGCGCTTCATTCTCCTGACCGCGACCTATATCGGCAACCTGATCGGCTTCATCATCGGCATGGTCATCCTCTTCGCCCTGCTCGCGGGCAACAAGACCATCAGCGGCAAGAGCTACCTCTACCCCCTCATCCCCTTCAAGCCGCAGGAGCTGAAGAAGAAGCTCACCCGCACCCGCATGAAACAGAACTGACAAGGAACACTTCTATGGCTCCCTTTGGTAAAGGTGAGATTCTGTCCAAAACTTGTTTTGGGTTACGGAATCCATACACCGGAGAGCTGTCGTCCATAGGACGACTGAGGGATTGTATAATTGTCTGAGCGAAGCGAGTAACTACACCCTACGCTCCCCTTGCGCTCTCCCCTCTTTCGTGCTATAATCTATCGCATAAACAAAAGGGAGGGCTGACAGTGAAGCTGGATAAGATCGATCAAGGCAGGGATTTCGACTTTGGACGAACCTCGTCGGATTACGCAAAGTACCGCGATATCTACCCCGGGAGCATGTACCGCGAGCTGATCTCCTGCGGCATCGGAAAGCCCGGTCAGCGCATCCTCGACCTCGGAAGCGGCACCGCCGTCCTGCCCGTCAATCTTGCCCATACGGGCGCCGTTTTCACCGCGACAGATATCTCCGGGAACCAGATCGCATACGGTCGTCAGCTCGTCCGCGACAAAGGGCTTCATAACATCGACTTCAAGGTCTGCTCCGCCGAGGACACCGGCCTTCCCGAAAGCACCTTCGACGCCGTGACGGCAGTCCAATGCTTCCACTACTTCGACGCGGAGAAAGCCGCCGAGGAGATTCGCCGCGTGCTCAAGCCGGGCGGCGTTTTCTGCAAGATCTTCATGGACTGGCTGCCCTTTGAGGACGACGTCATCCGCGAGATGGAGACGCTCGTCCTGCGCTGCAACCCCGCATGGAACGGCGGCGGCTTCAAGGAATACCGCTACACCTTCCCGAGCTGGGCGGAGAACCGCTTCGTCCTCGACGCCGTCCGATCCTACGATGCGACCCTCACCTTCACCAAGGAAGCATGGCTCGGCAGGATCAAAACCTGCCGCGGAGTCGGCGCGAGCCTGAGCGCAGAAGCGCAGACAGCCTTCGAAGCAGACTACCGCGCCCTCCTGCAAAAATACGACGAACCGCTCCATTTAAAGCACCAAATCCACCTCGAGCTTTACCGCTCAACAAAACAATCTACGACCCCATGACCAGCCCCACGATCACCACACTCATGACGATCGCCGTGAAATCCGCCACCAGCGCCGAGACCAGCGTATGGCGGATTTTTTTGATGCCTGCCGCGCCGTAGTACATCGTCACCGCGTAGAAGGTCGTCTCCGTTGAACCGGCGACCACGCTTGCGCAACGTCCGACGAAGCTGTCCGCCCCGCAGGTCTCATAGATATTCGTGAGGATCGCCGTCGCGCCCGAGCCGGACACCGGTCTCAAAAGTCCCATCGGCACCAGCTCTGCCGGGAAGCCGACCGCCGTCGCCACAGGTCTGATCAGCTCCGCGATCCATTCCAACGCCCCGGACGCTTTCAGCGTCCCGACCGCCACAAGCAGCGCGATCATCGTCGGCGCGATGAACCTCACCGTCTGCATCCCTTCCTTCACGCCCTCGACGAAGCTCTCAAAGATGTTGACGCGCTTGACCAGCCCATAGACACACAGCGCCGCCACGATGACCGGGATCACCGCCTCCATCGCTTCATCCCCTTGATCAGGCGCGAAGACAACAGTCCCGCCGTCAGCGCGAGCGCCGAGGTCAGCCATACGCACAGAAGGATATCGAACGGCTGCTGTGAGCCATAGCTTTTGCGAAGCGCCGCGACCGTCGTCGGGATAAGCTGAATGGACGCGGTGTTCATCAGCACAAAGGTCACCATGCTGTCCGTTGCCCTGTCGCCCGGACTGAGCCGCTTCATCTCGCGCATCGCGTTCAGCCCGAGCGGCGTCGCGGCATTTCCCAGCCCCAGAAGATTGGCGCTGATGTTCATGGAGATGTAGCGGAAGGCGTCGCTCTCCGGCTCTATGTCGGGATACAACCTTCTGAGGATCGGCGCGAACAGCCGCGAGAGCTTCTCGATCAGCCCGCAGTCCTTCGCGATCCGCATGAATCCCGACCACATGCACAACATTCCGCTGATCGCGATCAAAAGCTGTACCGCCTCGCCCGCCGAATCCAGTATCCCCGCACTGAGCTGAGGGAGCGAGCCGCACACGAGAGAAAAGACGAACGCGCCCGCGATCATCACCCCGAAAACATATGCCAAAACTTATCCGACCCTTCGACAAAAACGGCTTTCTTTCCGCTTTATTATCTAATTTACAAATATCCATTGACTAATTTACCTGAATTTGGTAAACTTACGACATCATCCACCCGTTACCCATGCACATCAGAAAGGACGATTCCATGAAACCCGCAGGATTTCTCTGCAAAATCGACAAGCTCGGACGCATCGTCATCCCCAAGCCCCTGCGCGACAAGTACAACATCCAGACCGACGACGCGCTGGAGATGTTCACCGAACCCGAGGGCATCCTGCTCAGAAAATACGGGATGAGCTGTATTTTCTGCGGCGGCGACGACCGCATCACCATGTTCAAGGGCAAGCCTCTCTGTCAGGGCTGCCTCGACAAGCTCCAAAACCTGTAATACTTGTATTCCGAAACACCGAATAATATACCATCAGGAGGTCAAAAAATGAAAAGAGACGACTACATCACCTGGGACGAATACTTCATGGGCGTTGCGCTTTTGGCGGCAAGACGTTCCAAAGACCCGAACACACAGGTCGGCGCCTGCATCGTCAATAAGAGCAAGCGCATCCTGTCAACGGGCTACAACGGCTTCCCCTACGGCTGTTCCGACGACATCTTCCCGTGGGATCGCGAGGGCGAGGATACCAAGTACCACTACGTCGTCCACGCCGAGCTGAACGCCATCTTGAACGCCCACGGCAAGTCCCTCGAGGGCGCGCGCATCTACGTTGACCTCTTCCCGTGCAACGAGTGCACCAAGGCGATCATCCAGTCCGGCATCGCCGAGGTCGTCTACCTCTACGACAAATACGCCGACACCCCCGCCATCATCGCCTCCAAGAAGATGCTCGACTCCGCCGGCGTGCGCTACACCCAGCTCCACCTCAACCGCGACACCATCACCATCGACTTCAAAAAGAATCAATAAATCCCCAAAACGCAAAAAAGCTGTCCTCCCCTGAGGACAGCTTTTTTATCAGTCTTTTCTATGTTTAAAACGGTACTCCTCGATGATCTCGGCGTACTTCTCCTGCACCGTCGGGACGATCTCCTCCCAGGTGCGGGCGACCATGCGTCGGGCGTTCTCCCCCGCCTTTTCAAGAAGTCCTTCCGTACCGAAGATACGCAGGATCTCGCGGAACATCGCGACCTTGTTCTCCTCCGCGGTGAAGCCGGACACATCCTTCACCACCGCTTCCGCCGCGTTCGAGCCGACCGTCAGGAGCGACGGCACACCCATCGAGGCGGCTTCTCTCACCACCAGCGGCGAATTATCGTACACCGACGGGAAGAAGAAGAGATCCGCGCTCAGATACAGTCCGCTGAGCACCTCTCGATCCAGGATCTTCCCAACAAAGTTGACGTGACCGTCGCGGAAATCCTGAGAATCCGCATACTTGCGGATCTCGTCCGCGTCATAGCCGCTGCCGACGATGAACAGCCGGTAATCGTCGCTGTGCTGATCCAACAGCTTGAAGGTGTCGAGCACCAGCTTGAGGTTCTTGTGCCAGATCTGATGACCGACGAACAGGATGATCTTCTTATCCTGCGGGATCTTGTAGGCGGCAGCCGCCTTCTGACGCAATTCATCTGGATTTTCCGGCATCGTAAAAGTCGTGCCGTTATCCATGACGAAGATCTCTCCGCGATACCCGTAACTGCGGAGCGTGTCGGCTGTACCGTTTGAGCACGCCCAGACACTATCCACGGTACTGTAGAACCGTGCCACCTTCCTCTTCACGATGTTCGCGATGACCTTGGAGCCGGTGATGTGCATCGCGTCGTCATAATACTTGGAGTGGAAGGTCGCCACACTCGGGATACCCAGCCGCTTGGCGTAGGACGCCGCGAAGGTGCCCTCCGTGAACGGGCTGTGCGCGTGGAAAATATCGAGATTTCTGTTGTTCAGGAACGCCTTGACCTTATTATCCAGCTTCGGCGCGGGGAGCGAATACTCCGCCACGGGGAAGTTGATCGCGTTGGTGCGGAATACGTCATAACCCAGACCGCTGTCGTCAAAGTCGCGCTTCAGCGGACGCGGAACGACCACACAGCTGTAGGCGCTCTCATTCATCAGCCGCGCGTAATTGTGCACGACCGTGACCACGCCGTCGACAACAGGGTAATAATTGTCGAGAAATTGAGCAGAACGGATGTCGGATGGATTCATAGTTTCAACCTTTGCATAGAGTAAGATGAAAGCGGAGTGATCACTCCGCTTTTTCGGTTATTGTCGCTTCACGGCGTTTCTTGAGCAAGCGCTCCACAGCCTGAAAGCCGTAGATCAGAACGCCGATAATGATGAAGGAATAGTAGCACATCAAGCGCCACACCAGCATCGCCCAGAAGGTGCCGGACTTATCCAGCGAGCTGAACGCGATGTAGAAGAGACCCTCCGCCGCACCGGAGTTACCGGGCGTCGGGACGAGCGTGATCGCCGCCATAACAAAGACACAAACAAACACCGCGTCAAAGTAATTGATATCTCCGCCGAAGGCATGAACCGCAAAGAACGGCATACTGCAGATCGCGAGCTGAAAGAGCGTGGATAGCACCAACAGCTTGACAAACAGCACCCTATCCTGCGTAATGCGCTTGATGTTTACGCTGTAGTTGTGCAGGGAACGGATCGCCTTGACGATCGTGTGGTTCGGGTTCTTGAAAATATGGAGCTTCGCGCCGAATCTTACTACCCCCGCGACGATACGCATGGAGATCTTCGGCGCGATACCGGAGATCAGGATCATGACCGGGACGACCGTATAAGCGATCGCGCCGATGTACGCCGTGACCTTGATGCCGGCTTTTCCGGTCGCGTTGATCGCGCCGTTACCGAAGATGAAGGTGATGATACACAGGAACACAAAGCCGAACTGCATCGTCAGGAATCCGGTCAGCGGCATCGCGGAAGCCGCGCCGTTGCTGTAGCCGCTCGTATGCAGGTAATAGATCTGGAACGGCTGACCGCCTGCGCCGGAGGGCGTGATACAGTCATAGTATTTTCCCAGAGCGGCAGTCACGAACGCATGTCTCAGCGAGACCTTCTCGCCCAAATGCCGCATCATCATCATATATTTGATGGACTCGCACGCCAGTACGACCACGAGACACAGCAGTCCTCCCAAGAGGAAGAGCACATTCTGAAAGGTGAAGGGCTTGAGCGGCTCAGACTTGTTGCCGGAGAACTCCTTGACCGCAGTGAAATAAATGACAGCGGCATTCAGCGCGACAAACGCCACGATGCCGAGGCGCTTCCACAGCTTCTTCTTGCCCTTAGGCTTTTCCGGTTCAGCGGCTAGAGCCTGCGGCGTTTCATTGATCGCTTTCTCCAGCAGCTCTTCATTCTGCGCTTTATTCTGCGCGCGCTGCTCCGCTCTTGCCGCGGCGCGCGCGCCGTTCTGTTTCGCTTTCTTTTTCTTCTTCGCTTTGCCCAAACTGTCACCGCCTTTCCTTCAAACCTATATCTTTCTACACTTAACTTACATTTTACTATATTTCAGAGGAATTTGCAAGCTATAATTCTAATTTCACAAAATCACATGCAAAAAACTTCTCATTTACGATTCTCACAAGCACAAAAAGGCTCCGTCAAAAGACGGAGCCATAATTGTTTATATAGCCTTAATCAAGGAGATTAAGCTCTCTCTCTCTTGCGAGCGAAGAAGATAACGCCTGCAGCAGCGACCATGACGCCCAGCATGATGAACAGAACGGTTTCGCCCTGGCCGGTCTGGGTGTTGGAAGCAGCGCCGGAAGACTTGGTGGTAGAAGTGGTGCCGGTAGTAGAAGTAGTAGTGGTCTTGCTATCGGTAGAGGTCTTGCTGTCAGTGGAAGTATCGGAACCGCCGTCAGACAGGGAAGACTTATCCTTCTTCCACTCAGTGGTAGCGCCCGCGTCGGAGATCGCCTTCTCAACGTCAGCCTTGGTCAGGCTGAGAGCCTTCGCGGTATCGTCGATCAGGGTCTGATCGTCCTTGCCGGAGAAGGTACGCGCGTTGCCCAGGGTGTTCTTCAGGAAGTCAACGAACATATCGTAAGCGTTGGTGCTGGCAGCGATGGTATCGCCGACAACGTTACCGATAGAGGTGATGACCTTCTGAGGACCGTAGGAGCTGTTTCTCCACTTAGCCTCGGTAGCGGTCTTGTTGGAATCGGTCGGATTCTCGATCTCATTGCCGGTGCAATAAGCGGTATCGCCCAGGCAGGAAGTATCGAACAGCAGGTTGTAGGTCTGACCGCCGGAATTCTGGTTTACGAAAATGATCGCATACTCAGTGCCGGGAACGAGATCCATACCGTTAGCAGCAGGATCATAGGACCAAATGCCGGTGCTGGTCTCTTGACTCTTGAAGAGCTTCTTGGAACCCCAGGGAATCAGCTCGCCGCTACCATCGGTCGGGAATACATAAAAACCAACTGCACCGAAATCAGCCCAGCCGGAAGTGCTGACGTCAAAGTTCAGGCACTGTGCGGGATCAAGACCGGTAGGGGCGACTTCGTTCTCAGCGCCCTGCTCAGCAACGTCGTTCTCAGCAGCGGAAGCAGCAACAGCCGCAACGCTCAGGATCATCATGAGAGCAAGAGCCAGGCTCAAAATCTTTTTGAACATAATAATCTCCTCCGTAATCAAATTACTAAATCATCGAAAGGCGCAGTATGCACCTTTCTTTGTATCATCTATTATACTTCAAAACTTGGGTTTTTGCAATAATTTTTGTTTATTTACTGCGACAAAAGTAAACAAAAAACAATTTTAGGTTTAATACAAAATTCACAAAAGAATTTCCTGTATTTTCCCTGCTTCTTATTTCTTGTCATTCTTGTTCGGAATGCGGTTTTACGACCGATTCTTCCTGTTTTTCTTCGCGAGATAGATTACGACCGCGGCGACCGCCAAAATCACCACCGCGCTGATGGAAACGATCCACGCCGTAGAAGCGCGCAGGTTGATCCCGTCCTCCTTATCGGCGATCTTATCGGCTACGGTCTGCTCGCCGTCGCCCGGCTGGGTCTCCCCGAGCCTTGCGCCCTCGGTCGCCTGACTTTGCACGTCTGCTAGAACAGGACTTTGACCAAGCTCAGAAGTGCTGAATGTTTTCGCCTCACATGCACAGGACAGCATGCTTGCCATCAAAACGGCAACGACCGCGATCATTGAAAGAAATCTTCTCATAATACTCACCCTCTTCAAGATACTAAGAGGCCGGCTCAGAGAGTCAGCCTCTATCGGATTATTCGGTTTTATCAGAGTCGTTCTGAGAAGCTGTCTTTTCCGCCTCAAAGACAGGAGCATCCGCTGCGGGCGCTTCGGGAGCCTTGTTCTGATTCTTGCGCTTCATGACATAGTATACGCAGATACCGCCGCCGAGAAGCACGATCACGCCGATCACGATCCAGAGCGCGGGAGAGCCGCCCTTCTTCTCCGTATTCGCGGGAGTGTTGTTATTCGCGATCAGGAGCGGCTGATCAGAGGTAGCGGTCACGTTGCCCTGCGCGTCGGTAGCTGTAATATAAGCTCCGTCCGCGGTAGTCGCCGCCGGAGCCGCTGTTGCAGCAGTGCCGTTAGCCGTTGTAGCGGTATTGTTCGGCGTGTTGTTCGGGGTATTGTTGTTCGGAGTATTGTTATTCTGATTGTTGTTGACCGCGCTAGAGCCGCCGTTATTGACAGCGCTGTTGGTGTTGTTCTTCTTGACGACCGTACCCGGGATATCGGGATCAGCGTCCTTGCTGTCGCCGGTGACGGAATTGACGAAGAGGCCGGTCTTCTGGGTCTCGGTGGTGTTCAGCTCAGGCTGCGCCTTCTCGAGGATCTTCTCGCCGTTTACCAGCACGTCACAGGTCATCTTGTACTCTGTGATCTGCGGCTTGTCGGTGGAGTTGAAGATATTGTTATCGTACAGATAGCGCAGGAAGTAGGAAAGATGCGCGCTGCCCGCCTTCTTAGCAGTCAGGTTCATCGTCAGGAAGTGGCGATCCTTAGAGAAATCAACGCCGCTGAGGATGGACCAGTTACCGCGAACCTCACCGACGAGATCCGGGTTGATCAGCGGGGTCCACTTGTCGGGATCAGTTTCATCGTTGAAATCGGCGATTGAATCCAGCGTGAAGATGTCGGGATCATAGTAGAAGGAGAAATCACAGCCGATGATCTTCTCCGCAACGCCGCCGAGCGTCAGGGTATAGGAAACTTTATCGCCCTCTTTTACGTCTACGATCGTCTGAGCCGGTTCAGCCGCAGCGCCTGCGCCGACCATGCTGACAGCGATCATGCCGATCATGATCGCAGCGATGCTGAGGACGGAAATGAATTTCTTCATGATAATCATTCCTTTCAGAAATATAGAAAGAAAGCCATTACGCTTTTTACACATGTATTATAATACAACAACCTGCATATTTCAATAAACAAATTGTAAATAGTTGATGAAGAAACCGGGTTTTTCAGCCTTTGGAATTGGTGAAAATGTGTTTCTGCCTCATACTAAGTTTCGGCTCTATAATAAATGTTGGGGTAACAAATAGAGCCTACAAAGAATAAAGTGAAAAAAAGTAGAGCATATTTGCACCAAATCCGTTAAAATGGAATTG
>CACYFH010000012.1 GCA_902773635.1 uncultured Ruminococcus sp.
GTCATTGCGAGGGCTTCAGCCCGTGGCAATCTCAACCGATTAAAAACGTCATTGCGAGGGCTTCAGCCCGTGGCAATCTTAACCGATTATTTCATCATACAAATCCCGCCATTCGGGATTTTTCTCATTGATATACTTATTTTTTCTGGCTCGATTCCAACCCTTAATCTGTTTTTCTCGTGCAATCGCATAATCAGGTTCGGAATACTGTTCATAATAAACCAATTTTTCAATATTATAGCGTGTAGTAAAGGCTTTGGGATCGACATGGGTCTTATGCTCAAAAACACGGCGTATCAAATTATTTGTTACCCCTGTGTAAAGAACTTCATCGCTTTTATTCGTCATGATATAAACAAAGTAACTCATTGTTTTCTCCGACACATTCACAGCTCATAATAACACAACAGGTTAATCGGTTGAGATTGCCACGGCTCCTTGCGGAGCATCGCAATGACCGTTTTATTAATGGCATCCTCCGCAGGTGGAGCAGTCGTGGGTGCAGTCCTCGGAGAAGTCGGTGGTGTCGGGATCCTCGCCGTCGGCGCTCTGCTGAACGATCGCCAGCACGCGCTGGAGCACCTTGTCGAACGCCTGCTTCGCGTCGTTGTACGCCTTCATGTTCTCGTTGTTCATGATATCGGAGTACGCGTTGCGCATCTCTTCATTGAGCTTTCTCAGCGTCTCCTCGTCGCGGTCGGACTTGCACGCCTCCGCGTTGATCGCGACGCGCTTGATGTTGAACTCGGTGATCAGGCTCTGCAGCCCTTCGTCTGCGTCAGCCGCGTTCTTCGCGTTCAGAATCGTACTGTATTCGTTTGTCTCCTGGATCGCATGACCCAGTTGTCTTGCAATTGCAATTACATCTGCCATTTTATATTTTCTCCTTTAGAATTATTAATATCAACTGCCAATGTAGGGACGAGCATTGCTCGTCCGCTTGACAGAATCTTTTATATCCTATCTGTCTCTTTCGATAACATAAACGCCCGTCATTCCCGGACGACCGATGGTCGTCCCTACAAAAAGGGAGGCTATGCTAACTCACCGTTTAGGATCCAGTTACGGGCTTCGGTGATACGAACGTTGTGGAAATCTCCAATCAGGCTGTCGTCGCCGTCGAATTCCACGATGATATTGCCGGAGGTCCTGCCGCAGAGCCTGCCCTCCTTCTTCGCCTTTTCTTCGACGAGCACCTTCTCTACCCTGCCGACCATGGAGGCGCACCGCTCGGCGGCGATCTCCTCCTGCACAGCGAGCAGCTCGCGGAACCAGCGCCCTTTCTCCTCATCGGAGATCGGGTCGTCCATCTTCGCTGCCGGAGTGCCTGTCCGCGGCGAGAAGATGAAGGTGAACAGAGAGGTGAAGCCCACCTCACGGATCAGTGACAAGGTCTCTTGAAAGTCCTCATAGGTCTCGCCGGGGAAGCCGACGATCACGTCCGAGGTCAGCGACACGTTCGG
The DNA here is from genome assembly GCA_902773635.1 of uncultured Ruminococcus sp. GTDB lineage: Bacteria > Bacillota > Clostridia > Oscillospirales > Acutalibacteraceae > Ruminococcoides. The sequence goes on from CACYFH010000012.1 coordinate 1,464, forward strand.
GATCTTCTCCTTCGCGTAGTTCACGATATCGAGGTACTTTGCACGGTTATAGTGGCGGTTCATCGCCTTGAGCACCCTGTCCGAGCCCGACTGGAACGGCAGGTGCAGGTGCAGGCTGATGTGCTCGCTCTCTGCGATCGTATCGATCAGCTCGCGGGTGCAGTCCTTCGGGTGCGAGGTCATGAAGCGCAGCCAGTAGTCGCCGGGGATCCTGTCGATCTCCCTGATCAGACCCGCAAAGGTCGGGCGCGGGTCGAGTCCCTTGCCGTAGCTGTTCACGTTCTGACCGAGGAGGGTGATGTCCTTGTAGCCTTGCTCGATCATCTCCCTCGCTTCCGCGATGATGATCTCAGGCTGACGCGACCGCTCGCGCCCGCGTACATACGGGACGATGCAGTAGGTGCAGAAGTTGTCACAGCCGTACATGATCGGCAGCCAGCCCTTGAAGCGTCCGTCGCGGCAGGTAGGGATACCCTCATAGACCTTTTTATCATCGTTATCGCGCACGAATACGCGCGAGCCGTCAACAAGGCTCTTATACAGAAGCTCCGGGAACTCGTGCAGACAATGTGTGCCGAACACCAGCCCCACGAAGGGGAAGCTCTCTTTGATGCGCTTGACGACGTGCTCCTGCTCCATCATACAGCCGCACAGAGCGATTAAGATCTGCGGGTGCCTGCGCTTGAGATTTTTCAGCGCGCCGACGTTGCCGAACACGCGATCCTCCGCATGCTCACGCACGGCGCAGGTATTGAACAGGATGAAGTCGGCGTCCTCCGCGTTCTCCGTGAAGCTGTAGCCCGCTTCTCTGAGCATGCCCTTGATGCGCTCGCTGTCGGCGACATTCTGCTGACAGCCGTAGGTGCGGACGTAAGCGAGAGGCTCCTCCCCGCGCTTGCGGATGCTCATCAGCTCGGCGGTCAGGTTCAGATATTCGATTTGACTGTCGGACATTCTAGCGGTTTCAGACAAGCCATATTCCTCCATTTTATAATAAGCCTATTATCCAATTGATTATAGCACAAGATATCCGCCTTTTCAAGCACTTTCCCGCAAAATATGGTGTGAAATAGTTTGCCGGCTGCTAGTTGCCGGTTGCCGGTTGGCAGTTGTGTCGGTTTTTTGCTAATACGTCACAACGCCGCTGTAGGACGGAACGGAGCCGACGATCACCGTCTGGGCGATCTCATAGGACGAGGTCGTCCTGATCGTCTCGCGGATCTTATAGGGATTATAGACCAAAAGCTCCACGGTCACCTTCATGGTAACATGGTGAACGCTCTGGTTGATGCCTGCCGATTCAAAGGAGCTTTCGAACTCGCAGGAGATCGTCTGGGCGCTCTCCACGTCGAACCGTATCGTCGGTCCGATATTGGTCAGAAAACTCAGTCCGGTAAAACTCCCGAGATGCACAGACAACCCCTCGTCACGGGTCATGGCGTCGATCTCCTGTTGCGCCAAGCGGATGATCTCCGTCTTGACGCTGTTGACATACGACGGATTGGTACTCACAGCGGCAACGCTCCCGCTGTTGAAGCTGATCTCGGAGAGCTTCTCGCCCACGTCAAAATTCTCTGAGAGAAATTTATCGACCGCCGTATTCACCGCCTGCTGGGAGACCGTTTGCATCTCGCGGACGATGATATCCGTCAGTTGCACCTTCACGGCACATTCGTAGTAAACGAGAAGGAGAATACAGACGGACAGAATGATCGCTATGTACTTGCGGAGCTTCCTCCGCCGCGGGCTGAGCTTCCTGCGGCACATCATCCCCATCACCTCACGCTATTGTATGCGGATAATGTGTCGATGGTGAAAACGCTGTAGGGGCGGTCATTGACCGTCCGCAGAATGACGGGCTTTTCCGGCAGATCACACCCCGGATAGGAAACAGAAGGCTCCTGCCGACGGACGACCAATGGTCGTCCCTACGTCTTGATGACAAGCTCCGTTCGCCCTGTGACGCACGTGTCCGTCAAGAAAGAGTGAAAGCGTATATGTCTGCTTCTTTTCGATAAAGCAAAAAGCGGCGCGCTTTCGCGTGCCGCTTCATCTTGCGTCAATGATTATTGTTCGTCGGGAGCGTCGGTCTTGTCAGACTCATCGGGCTCCTCTTCCTCGTTCTCAAGCTCAGAGAAATCGAACTCGATCTCAGCGCCGCAAACGGGGCAGACAAGCTCGCCCTCCATTAGCGCGTCCTCGTCCATGACGGTGGTCTCACCGCAGGCGGGGCAGGTGACCTCATAGCAGGGCTCGTCGTCGTCGAAGTCCTCGAAGTCATCGTCGTCGATCCACTCGGACTCATAATCGTCGTTGTAAAGCTCGTCCTCTACCTCGGCGAGGTCCTCGTCGATCTCGTCGACCTGGTTGCAGACGTCGTCCACGATATCCTCGATCTCAACGACATCATACGCCATATCCTCGAGCAGGTCGATGATCGCGTTGATGACCTTGACCTCGTCCTTGCTCTCGTCGAGCTTCAGACCCTCCGCGAGACCGCGGATGTATGCGATTCTTTCAGTCAGATTCATGTTTTACTCCTTCATTTATCAATCGTCATTACGAGGGAGCAAAGCGACCGTGGTAATTCCACAAAGAGAGACTGCGCTTTTCTCGCAATGACAGTTTTGTATCCTTAGGCTCTGCCCAGATACTCGCCGGTACGGGTGTCGATCTGGATCATTTCGCCCTCTTCGATGAAGAGCGGGACCTTGATCTCAGCGCCGGTCTCGAGGGTAGCGGGCTTGGTCGCGTTGGTCGCGGTGTTGCCTGCGAAACCGGGATCGGTCTGGGTGACCTGGAGCTCTACGAAGTTGGGCGGCTCTACGCCGAAAACATTGCCCTTGTAGGACAGGACCTTACAGACCATGTTCTCCTTGACGAACTTGAAGTTGTCGCCGAGGATGGACGCGTTGATCGGGATCTGCTCCCAGGTCTCGGTGTCCATGAAGTAGTACAGGTCGCCGTCGGAGTAGCTGTACTCCATATCCTTTCTGTCAATGAAAGCGGTCGGGTACTTATCGTTGGGGTTGAAGGTCTTTTCAACAACGGCACCGGTGATGACGTTGCGGATCTTCGTTCTGACGAAAGCGGCGCCCTTACCGGGCTTAACATGCTGGAATTCGATGATGGAAACAACCTGTCCATCCATCTCAAAGGTTACGCCGTTTCTGAAATCGCCGGCAGAAATCATAAATATTCCTCCTAAATGATTAATCTAAGAGCACAAACGCCTGTCGGCGCGGCACTTTATCTTAGTTATTATACAGGCAAAACGCGGAAAAATCAATACTTTCAGAGAATTATATCAGATTATTGTGAGTTCCTTGGGGATCAGCGCCAGATCGACAGCCTTGTCGCCCTGTACGAGGAACATGTCCTCGATCCTCACGCCGAACTCTCCGGGCAGGTAGATACCCGGCTCGTCGGTGATGACCATGCCGTCCTTGAGAACAGTGGTATCGGTCTTGTAGACGCGGGGGTCCTCATGGATCTCCAGACCCACGCCGTGACCGGTGCTGTGACCGAAATACGCGCCGTAGCCCTTTGACTCGATATAATCGCGGGCGGCGATATCCACGTCCGCGGTGGTATTGCCCGCGACGATCTTCTCAGCCGCCTGCAAATGCGCCTGATAAACGACGTCATAGATCTCGCGCATTTTGTCGGTCGCGTGACCGACCGCAAAGGTGCGGGTCATATCGCTGTGATAGCCCTCATAGACGGAGCCGATGTCGAAGGTGAAGAAGTCGCCGTCGCGTACCACATAATCGGTCGGCACGCCGTGCGGCAGAGAGGTGTTCGCACCCGCGACAGTGATCAGCTCAAAGGCGATGCGCTCACCTCCGTAAACATGGATCAGGTGTTCGAGCTCTACGGACATCTCGCGCTCGGTCACGCCGGGCTTGACATAGTTGAGCAGCTCGGTCAGCGCGCGCTCGGTGATGCGCTGCGCCTTGGTGATCAGCTCGACCTCACGCGCGTTCTTGATCACGCGGATCGCCCTGATCCGGCGTGAAAGCCCGCTGTCGGAGAGCAGCTCGGCGCTCAGACAGTCTCTCAGCTCGGCAAGCCGCGCGACGGTAACGGTCTCTTCCTCGATCATCAAGGATTTAATATTCTTTTCCAGAATAATATCATTGATCGTATCATACAGCTTCTTGAACTGTACGACGGTCACCTCGGCGGACGCGCACTTCTGCGCCGCCTCGATATAGCGGAAGTCACAAAGGAGATAAGCCTCATGCTTTGTGACCAGCACCGCGCCGTCGGTGTAATTGAACAGGGTGAAGTAGCGGGCGTTGATCTCGCTCGTCACCAGCGCGGCAGTGTGTTCATCAGGCAGGAACGCCTGTAATTTTTCGATAGCTGACATATAATCATTTCCTTTATTTCGATTTTCAAAGCAGGAAACAAAAAACGGACAGGAGACCTGTCCGTTCGTTTGTTGATTATCTGAACTTACGCTTGCGAGCAGCCTCGGATTTCTTCTTGCGCTTTACAGAAGGCTTCTCGTAAGCCTCTCTCTTACGAACCTCAGCGATAACGCCGGCGCGTGCGCACTGCTTCTTGAAGCGGCGCAGAGCACTCTCCAAAGATTCGTTTTCTTTGAGTCTTACTTCTGACATGTATTTCCCTCCCATCTGTTAAAAACAGGGGTTATTCGCATAATGCACAATTGATTATACAATAATGTCGTTGAAGTGTCAAGAGGAAATACTCAATTTGTAGAAAGTTGCTAATATTCGGCGCATTTTTTCTACATATAGGTAAAAAGCACAGCCTCCCTTTCCTGAGGGAGGTGTCCCAAAAGGGGCGGAGGGTTGCCGTTTATTACAGCAAAAGCACTGTTTCAGCGACCCCGGTCAGCTTACTTTCTCACGACGATGTTGACAAGGCGACCCTTGATGTAGATCTCCTTCACGACCGTCATGCCGCCGATCGCCTCGGCGACCTTCGGCTCAGCCTTCGCGAGCGCGAGGACCTCGTCCTGCTCTGCGTCGGCGGCGATGTTCAGCTTCGCCTTGATCTTGCCGTTGACCTGCGCGACGATCTCGATGGTGTCGTCCACGCACTTCGCTTCGTCATACTCCGGCCACTTTGCCTCTGCGAGGATGCCTTCGCCCAGCGACTGCGCCTGCCAGACCTCCTCGGTCACATGCGGCGCAAACGGGTTGAGCAGGATCGCGAAGATGCCGAGCTCCTTCTTGGTGACCTTGCCGGTCGCGTAGATGGAGTTGATCAGCGCCATCAGCGCCGCGATCGCGGTATTGAACTTGATATTCTCGATGTCGTTGCCGACCTTCTTGATGGTCTTGTGGAATTCCTTCTCCAGCTCCGGACGGATGAAATCGTCCTGCGTCATGAACTCCTGCATATTCCAGAAGCGCTCGATGAACTTGCGGCAGCCGCGCACGGAGTTGGTGCTCCAGGGCGCCGCCTTCTCAAAGTCGCCGATGAACATCTCATACATACGCAGGGTGTCCGCGCCGTACTCGTCCACGATCTCGTCGGGGTTGACGACGTTGCCGCGGGACTTACTCATCTTCTCGCCGTTCGCGCCGAGAATCATGCCGTGAGAAGTACGCTTCGCATACGGCTCCTTGGTGGGAACAACGCCGATATCATAGAGGAACTTATGCCAGAAACGGGAGTACAGCAGATGCAGGGTGGTGTGCTCCATGCCGCCGTTGTACCAGTCGACCTGGTTCCAGTATTTGAACGCTTCCTCGGAAGCGATCGCCTTATCGTTATGGGGATCCATATATCGGAGGTAGTACCATGAGGAACCCGCCCACTGGGGCATGGTGTCGGTCTCGCGGTAAGCCTTCTTGCCGCAGCAGGGGCAGGTGGTCTCCACCCACTCGGTCATGTTGGCAAGCGGAGATTCGCCGGTGTCGGTCGGCTCATAGCTCTCGACCATCGGCAGTCTCAGCGGAAGCTCACTCTCGGGGATCGGAACATAGCCGCAGTCGTCACAGTGAACGACCGGGATCGGCTCACCCCAGTAGCGCTGGCGGGAGAATACCCAGTCGCGCAGCTTGAAATTGACCTTCTGGTGACCGATGCCCTTCTCCGTGAGGAACTCGGTGATCTTCTTCTTTGCCTCGTCAACGGTCAGACCGTCGAGGATGCCGGAATTGACCATGATGCCGGTCGCGCAGTCGGTGAACGCTTCCTTCTCCACGTCGCCGCCCTTGACGACCTCAATGATCGGGAGATCAAACTTCTTTGCAAATTCCCAGTCGCGGGTATCATGCGCCGGAACAGCCATGATCGCGCCGGTGCCGTAGGAGATCAGAACGTAATCGGAGATGAAGATCGGGATCTCGCGTCCGTTGACGGGGTTGATCGCAGTCACGCCCTCGAGCTTCACGCCGGTCTTGTCCTTGTTCATCTCGGTGCGCTCAAAGTCGCTCTTCTTCGCGGACTCGCGCTGATAAGCCTTGATCTCGTCGAGGTTGGTGAGCTTGTCCGCCCACTTCTCGATGAAGGGATGCTCGGGAGATACGACCATGTAAGTCGCGCCGTAGAGGGTGTCGGGACGGGTGGTGTAGATCATCAGCTTGTCGCCGGCGGTGGTGTCGAACTCCACCTCAGCGCCGTAGCTTCTGCCGATCCAGTTCTTCTGCTGGAGCTTGACGCGCTCGGGATAGTCGACCAGATCCAGATCGTCGATCAGACGGTCGGCGTACTTGGTGATGCGGAGCATCCACTGGCTCTTGACCTTGCGGACGACCTCGCTGCCGCAGCGCTCGCACACGCCATTGACGACCTCCTCATTCGCGAGGACGCACTTACAGGAGGTGCACCAGTTGACCGCCATCTCCTTCTTATAGGCGAGGTCGTGCTTTAAAAGCTGCAGGAAGATCCACTGCGTCCACTTATAGTAGTCGGGATCGGTGGTATTGATCTCGCGGCTCCAGTCGAAGGAGATACCCAGAGACTGGATCTGCTTCTTGAAGCGCGCGATATTGTTCTTGGTGACGATCTCGGGATGGATGTGGTTCTTGATCGCGTAGTTCTCCGTCGGCAGACCGAAGGCGTCCCAGCCGATGGGATACAGAACGTTGTAGCCCTGCAAGCGGCGCTTACGGGCGACGGTATCGAGCGCGGTATAGGGGCGCGGATGGCCGACGTGCAGACCCTGACCGGACGGATAGGGGAACTCGATCAGGCCGTAAAATTTCGGCTTATCGGAATTCGTTTCCGCATGGAAAACGCCCTTCTCCTCCCAGATCTCCTGCCATTTCGGCTCGACGGACTTGTGGTTGTACTTCATATATTATCCCTCCAAACGGTAATTTGCATTCGAGCTTCCCTTAGGAAAGGGAGCCTTTTTCACTCCGTGACGACGTCGGAGATGTCGATATCCTCGCCATCCTCCCAGAGACGGTCGAGGTCATAATACTGACGGCTCTCCTCGTTGAACACATGGACGATCACGTCCACATAATCGAGCAAAATCCAGGTATCGGATCGGTGACCCTCGATGTGGCTGACGGACACGCCCTGCTGGTCCATCTCATACTCCACATAGTCGGCAAGCGACTTGACGTGGGTCGAGGAGGTACCGGTCGCGATGACCATGTAGTCGGCGAGAGAAGAGATATCCGCGATCTTGATGACGCGCACCTTCTCACCCTTGCGGGCGTCCAGAATTTTTGCGATAGCTTTCGCTTCCTGTAAAGAATTCATATAAACCTCAATTTCGGTAAACTGTATTTTTCGGGGATGACCGATGGTGCAACCCTACATTATTTTTTCATTAATAATATCTCATTATACGCCGCGAGAGCGTCCGGGCTGACGAGGTCTCCCCTTGAGACCAGACGGCCGACGGTGAACTTGATGCCGTAGAGCATGCCCTCTTCGATGGAATGCTCCGCGTGCTCGCGGATCACGTCGATATCGGGATAATTGCGCTCCGCGCTCGTGAAATCAGCGAGAAAGATGATTTTTTCCAGTTGGCTCATGCCTGCGCGCGCGGTCGTATGGAAACGGATCGCGTTGAAGATATCCTCGTCCTGAATTCCGATCACGTCGCGCACATAACACGCCCCGGAGATCGCGTGCCAGAGCTTGGGCGAACGGCGCTCCAATTTGCTGAGAATTATACCACCGTTTTCGATAATTTGCAACTGTCTTTCGTTATCCGTTTCCTTGGTCACGTCATGCAAAAGCCCCGCCAGACGCGCCTTCTCCACGTCGCCGCCGTATTTCTCGGCGAAGCGCACCGCTTCCTTCGACACGTTCAGCGAATGGACGCGGCGGTACTCGGACAGGCTGTCGAGATAGGATAGATATTTCTCCGTATTCATCATGACACCTCACAAAAACTGATGGATGTTAGCGATACAATTGATGTTCTTCGATATATTCCGCGACACGCGGGTCGACCATGCCGTCGAGACTTTTCCCCTCTGCGACAGCATGACGCACAGCGGTCGAGGAAAGCCCGCCGATCCCTTCCTCAGCGATCAGGGTGCGGCAGCGGTACTTCTCCCGATATTCGGCATATTTTTCTTTTAAAGAATTATATCCGAGTTCATTGCGCGGCGCGACCAGAATCGTCGCGTTATCAAAAATATACTGTGCCTCGTGCCATTTGTCAAGGGTCATATACATATCCGCGCCGACGATCAGGAAAAGCTCATCGGGATCATTCTTCAGCTCTTTGATCGTGTCGCTCGTGTAGCTGCAGCCCTCGCGCCTGATCTCGATGTCGCTCACCTCAAGCTGCGGGTGATCCTGCGCCGCCAAACGGCACATGTTCAGGCGGTGAGAGCCGTCCGCGATATGGGAATTATCCTTGAGCGGCGTGACGAAGGTCGGGATCAGGATGACCTTGTCCAAGTCGAACTGCTCTGCAAAGCGCAAGGCAAGCCGGATGTGGTCGTTATGGATCGGGTTGAACGACCCGCCGTAGATCGCGCGCCTCATTTGACGAGCTTGATCTTCGGGTCTTTTTTATTCTTGCGGTACAGGATGAACTTGGAGCCGATGACCTGCACCACGTCCGCGTGGAGCTGTTCGGCGATGGTGTCCGCCGCCTCACGCGCGGAGTATTCGCATGCCTCCAGCACCTTGCCCTTGATCAGCTCGCGGGCGGTGATGGCTTCATCCGCAGTCTTGAAAAGCTGCTCCGAAAAGCCGCCCTTACCGACCATCACGACGGTGTCGATCGGGTTCGCCAGCGCGCGGAGCTGTGCTCTCTGTTTACTTGTCAGCATTGATTTTCCTCCCATCATGGGTCATATGGAGCGAGTAATAACGGAATCCTACTGCTCCTCTTTGTGGGATTGCCACGGCATAAATGCCTCGCAATGACACGATCACGAAAAATGTTGTGTCAGCGCGTCGCGCAGCATGCGCAGCGCGTTTCCGCGATGGCTGAGCCTGTCCTTTTCCTCTCCCGAAAGAGAAGCGAAGCTCACGCCGTTCACGGTAAAGATCGGATCGTAGCCGAAGCCGCCGTCTCCCGCGGGAGCATGTGCGATCGCGCCTTCACAGCGCCCCTCGACCTCGATCATCGTATTTTCATCCAGAATACAGCAGACGGCGCAGGAGAAGTGCGCGCTTCTGTCCGCATCCGGAACGTCCTTCAATTCATCGAGAAGCATGGCGATCTTGCCCTCAAAGCCGAGCTCCTCGCCGCCGTAGCGTGCGGAATACACGCCGGGTCTGCCGCCGAGCGCGTCGACGCAGAGGCCGGAATCATCCGCGATCACGGGAGAATGACAGAGCGCAAATGCGTGCTTTGCCTTGATCCTTGCGTTATCGGCGAAAGTCTCGCCGTCCTCGACTACGCTGCCGAGGTCTATTCCCCTCTCGCCCGCCGTCACAGCGGTGAAGCCGAGCGGCGACAAAATGCGCTCGATCTCCTCTACCTTATGCCGGTTGCCGGTCGCGATAATGAACTCTCTCATGCTTCATCCTTTGCGAACAGCGCCTTGGAGAATTCCAGCGGATCGAAGGGCTGGAGGTCGTCGACCTGCTCGCCCACGCCGATGAACTTCACGGAGATATCCAGCGTTTGCTTGATCGCGAGCACCACGCCGCCCTTAGCGGTACCGTCGAGCTTCGTGAGCACGATACCGGTGATGCCGGTCGCCTTGGCGAACTCCGCCGCCTGGTTAATGGCGTTCTGACCGGTGGTCGCGTCGAGCACGAGGAGCGCTTCCTTGTCCGCGTCAGGCAGCTCGCGGTCGATGACGCGGCGAATCTTCGCCAGCTCGTCCATGAGGTGCTTTTTGTTATGCAGTCTGCCGGCGGTATCGACGATGATGATATCGCTGCCCTTCGCCTTCGCGGAGGAGATCGCATCGTAAACGACAGCCGCGGGATCGGAGCCTTCGCCCTGCGCGACGATATCCGCGCCGGAGCGGTCAGCCCAGATCTTGAGCTGGTCGATCGCCGCCGCACGGAAGGTATCCGCCGCCGCGAGCGTGACCTTCTTGCCCTGCTTGACGTAGTAATTCGCGATCTTGCCGATAGAGGTCGTCTTGCCGACGCCGTTGACGCCGATCACGAGGATGATGGAGGGCTTGGTGTTGAGCACCATTTCCGTATTCTCGGAGAGCATCTCCGCGGAGATCTCCGCGATCTCGTCCATGATCCTGTCGGGCTTGGTGATGCCCTTCTCCTTGACTCTGGTACGGAGCTTGCCGCAGATGGCGTTCGCGGTCTCCATACCGACGTCGCCCATGACGAGCAACTCCTCAAGCTCTTCGAACAGATCCTCATCCACCACGGTGAAGGTGCTGAGCATCGAGCTGATCGAACCGACAACGCTGTCGCGCGTCTTTTTCAAACCGTCTTTTAATTTACTGAAAAATCCCATAATGTACTCCTTATTATAGCGGTCATATTATAGAATCGGGTGCGGGTGTCCCGCCCACAACTGTTCACTGATCACTTGCCACTGGTCACTTGCCGCTCACTTGGTCTGCATACCTAATTTCGCGGCGACCTCGGAGGCTCGAAGCTCCAAGAGCTTGCTGATACCCTCGTCCTGCATCGTCACGCCGTAGAGCACGTCGGCTTCTTCCATCGTGCCGCGGCGGTGGGTGATCAGGATGAACTGGGTGCTCTCGGTGAGGTTACGCAGATAGCTTGCGAAGCGGTCGACATTAACCTCGTCCAGCGCGGCCTCGATCTCGTCCATCACACAGAAGGGCGCGGGGCGCACCTTCATGATCGCGAAATACAGCGCGATCGCGACGAGCGCCTTCTCACCGCCGGAGAGCGCCTCCAGATGGACGACGATTTTTCCGGGCGGATGCACGATGATGTCGATGCCGGAGGTCAGGATGTTCTCCGGGTCGCTCAGCTCAAGGTGCGCCTGACCGCCGCCGAACAGCTCCTTGAAGGTCAGGGTAAAGTTCTTGTTGATCTCGCCGAAGGACTCGACAAAGACCTCCTTCATCTGCTTGGTCAGACTCAGGATCAGATTCTCGATCTCCTTCTTGGACTTCTCGACGTCCTCCACCTGCGTGCTCATGAATTCATAACGCTCAGAGACCTCTTTGTATTCCTCGATGGACTCGGGGTTGACGGGGCCTAATGCCTTGATCTTGCTCTTGAGGGACGCGAGACGCGACCGCGCCTCGGTGAGATTCTCGATCTCCACCGCCTGCTGTTCCGCCTCATGGCGGGTCAGCTCATATTCCTCCCAGAGCTTGCTGATGATATCGTCGAACTCCTTCTGCTTGCCTGCCTTGCGTTCCTCGAGGCGTGAGAACTCGTTGGACGCGTGCTCGCGCTCGGCAGTCTTGTCGCGTTCGAGCTGACGGAGGGAAACGGTGCTGCGTTCGAGCTCGAGCTTCTCCTCATTCAGCCGCTCGATCTTCTCCGCAGACTGCTTCTGCTGTCCGGTCAGGCTGTCGATCGCCGCATTGAAGCCGACGATTTTATTTTCTATCTCAGAATTATTCTTCTCATAATCCTGCTGTTCTCTCTCTAATTCACGGATGCGTAACTGCTGATCGGAGCCGGTGCTCTCCGCGCTCTCGATCTCTGCCTTGCGGGTGTCCGCGTCCTTCTCATAGCCGAGGATCTCCAAGCGTAACTGCTGTAACTTCTCAGCATATTCCTCGCGCTTCTGCGCCATTTCGTCGCGCGAGCCGGAGATCGTCTTGATCTTCAGCTCCGTGGACTCGATATCCGCGTTGAAACGCACCATATCGCGCTGTGCAAGCTCTCTTGACGCCTTCGCCTCATTGATCTTCTCCGCGCCCGCAGACAGCTCCCTGTCGATATCCTCGAGGTCGCGGCTGACGGTCGCAAGCTCGGACAGGCAGGCGTTGTACTCCGCTCCGAGACGCACCTTCTCGTTCTGCGTATTGGTCAGATCGGCGCGGGTACCGAGCAGGTCGGCTTCCACCGCGGCGTACTGGCTCTCGGCTTCGGTCAGCTTCTCAGCGGCATTCTTCGCCTTTGCGCTGAGGGTCGCCGCCTCCTGACGGAGCTTGTCGATCTCGCTCTCACGGGACAAGAGACCGGAGTTCTTCGCTCGCGAACCGCCCGTAAAGGAACCGCCCGCATTGATGACCTGACCGTCAAGGGTGACGATCTGGAAGCGGTATCCGTAACGCTTGGCGATCGCCGACGCCGCGGAGAGATCCTCCGCGATCACGATACGACCCAAAAGATTTGATAAAATACCGCTGTATTTCGGCTCGGTGGAGCACAGCTCCGACGCGACGCCGATGTAGCCGTAGCAGTCGTCCAGCCCCTTTTCCTCCAGGGTGCGCGGGCGTATGGTCGATACAGGCAGGAAGGTCGCTCTGCCGCCGTCGCGCTTTTTGAGGAATTCGATCGCGCGCTTCGCGTCGGAATCCGTGTTCACGACGATGTGCTGCATCTTCGCGCCGAGCGCGACCTCCATCGCGATATTGTACTCAGCGGGCACCTTGATCAGCGTGGTCACAGGGCCGCAGATACCGCCCAGCGCGCCGCGCTTTGCCTCCTTCATCACGAGCTTGACGCTGTTGTAGAAGCCCTCAAAGTTCGCGGAGAGATCAGAAAGCAACTTCGCGCGGTTCGCCTTCTGCTGGGCGTCGAGGCGCAGGGTCTCCGCCTCCTGACGGAGCGCTTCTCTCCTCTCAACACGCGCGGAGAGCTTCATCTCCAAGCCGGAGATCGAATTACCCAAAGCGGCAATCTTGTTCTCCGCCGCATGGATCTTATCTTCGTAATTTTCCTTTATAGAAATAAGATCATCTCTCTGCTCACGCTTTGCCTGTGACGAGGCTTCCAGCACAGCCGCGCGGGCGGTCAGCTCCTCGATCGCGGTCGCAGAGGTGATGTCGGTCACGCGCACGTCCGCCAAGCGCTGGGACAGCGAGGTAATGATCGCGGAGAGCTTCTGCAGCTCGTCGCCGGTGCGGGACGCGTCGTTATTGATGGTGTTCAGCTCAGCGGAGAAGGAATTATACTCACTCTGCTTTTTGGCGATCTTCTCGCGCAGGGCGTTGATCTCCGCCATTTTGGTCTCAACGATCTTCTTGATATCGACGGTCGAGCTTTGCGCGCGCTCGATCTCGGCGGCGATACGCTCGATGTTCTCTTTATTATGCAGGATGTCGTTCTCCGCGACGGAGATCTCCGCGCGTTTCTCGGCGATCTGCATCTCAAAATTCGCGGAAGCGCTGCGCTCCTGCTCGATCTGAGAGCTGAGCATACCGTTCTTGACGTAGATTTCCTCGGTCTGAGAGGCGATGGAACGGAGCGTTTCCTCCGCGTCGTCATACTGTGCCTTGGCGATCGCGATCTTATCCTCATGGTCGCGCAGAACGGCGGAGCTCTTATTCAGCGTGTCGAGCCAGAGAGCGATCTCCAGACCGCGTTTCTCGCCGCTGTAGGTCAGGAACTTCTGCGCCTTCTCGGACTGGATACGGAGCGGCTCTACTCTGCCCTCAAGCTCCGTGACGATATCGCGCAGTCTCAGCAGGTTCTCCTCCGTATGCGCTAATTTGCGCTCGGCTTCGGTCTTGCGGTAACGGTAACGGGAGATACCCGCCGCTTCTTCAAAGATCTCTCTCCTGTCCTCGCTCTTGGAAGCGACGATGGAGTCGATCTTGCCCTGTCCGATCATGCTGTAGCCGTCGCGGCCGAGACCCGTGTCCATGAACAGCTCGTGGATGTCCTTGAGACGCACAGCCGCCTTGTTGATCAGGTATTCCGATTCGCCGGAGCGGTAATAGCGGCGCGTGACCGCTACGTCGTCGCCGCCGTAGGGCAGACTGCGGTCGGAGTTGTCGATGGTCAAGGTGACCTCGGCGTAGCCCTGACGCTTGCGCTTGTCGGTTCCGTTGAAAACGACGTCCTCCATCTTGGAACAGCGCAGGGACTTCGCGCTCTGCTCGCCCAGCACCCAGCGGATAGCGTCGGAAATGTTCGACTTGCCGGAGCCGTTGGGGCCGACGACGGAGGTGATGCCCTTGTCAAAGGTCAGTTTGGTTTTATCGGGAAAGGTTTTGAAGCCTTGTAATTCAAGTGATTTTAAAAGCATTGGGTTCCCCTTGGTGTATTAGTCGAGGACGAGCTCCCTGTCAGAGAGTGAAGCATCCTCCCATATCGTGATCTCATAGCCCATTTCCTGCAACGCCATGAGATTGGATCTCTTGTTGCCGGTCATTTTAGAGCGGCTTTTCGGCGACACGCGGAGCGTGTATGCGCCGGACGGCTTGCCTTCCAACAGCGACACAGCCGTTTTGAGCATCATCCTGCTCTCGCACAGCTCGCGGAAGGCGGGATGATACGGGCCCGCGAGCATATCGCGCCGGAGCGTGTCGGAATCGTGCAGGCCCACGCGGATCACGCGGATATTCGCGCTTTCAAACATGCCGATCAGCTCTGCGGTCAGCCCGACCGCTTCATCGAGCGTCTGCGGCTGATACAAACCCGCTTGATACAACTCGCCGAGGCGGGTATTTTTCATGACGATGGTCGGATAGATACGCACGGTGTCCGGGTGCAGTTCAACGAACGCCCTCGCAGTCTCGCGGTCGGAGTCAGCCGTACCGCCGTACAGCCCGGTCATCATCTGCAAGCCCGACTCAAAGCCGAATCCGCGGATCAGCCTTGAAGCGTTTCGAACATCTTCGGCGCTGTGCCCGCGCTCATTCAGCTCGAGCACACGATCGCTCATGCTCTGTGCGCCCAGCTCGATCGCCGTCACATGAAAAGATCTCAACAGCGCGAGGATCTCTTCATCAATGCAGTCAGGGCGCGTGGAGATGCGGATGCCCTTGAAGCGGTCGATATACGGCGCGGTCGCATTCAGCAGAGACAGCATGTATCCGCGGTCGATCGCCGTGAAGCTCCCGCCGAAGAATGCGATCTCCGCGTGCTTTGAATTTTCTTTTATAGAATCAAGAGCAATCTCTATCGTCTGCGCGACTTCCTCCGCTGTCGGCTGGTGAAGCATACCGGTGATGCTCCGCTGGTCACAGAAGGAGCATTTATGCGGACAGCCGTTGAACGGGATGAAGATCGCGACGTTTGCGTGCTTAATAGCCCATCAACTCCAGTGCTTCTCTCGCCGCCTGCTGTTCCGCTTCCTTCTTGGAGCGGCCGCCGCCCTTGCCGATGACGTTGGAGTTCAGGCAGACCTCCACCTTGAAGTGCTTGTCGTGATCGGGGCCGGAGGAACCGACCAGGCGGTATTCCAGCTTCTCGCCGGGATTCTTCTGGATGATCTCCTGCAAGGCGGTTTTGTAGTCCTTGAAGGAGTGGTTCTTATGCTGTTCGATCTCCGGGATGACGAAGCGCAGGATATGCTTCCTCGCAGCCTCCATGCCGCCGTCCAGATAGATCGCCGCGATCAGCGCTTCGAACGCGTCGGAGACGATGGACGGACGCCTTGCGCCTCCGTTGCGGCGTTCGCCGTTACTAAGGCGCAGATAGGAGCCGAGGTCGATCTGCTTTGCAAAGTCGAACAAACTCTTTTCGCATACCAGAGAGGCGCGCAGCTTCGTCAGCTCACCCTCGGGCAGCTCCGGACAGTGCTTGTAGATATAATCGGAGACGACGATGGAGAGCACCGCGTCGCCGAGGAACTCCAGCCGCTCGTTGTACTTCATCCCCTTATGCTGTTCGTGAGCATAGGAGGAATGGGTCATCGCCTCGGTCAGGAGTTCGGGATTATGGAATGAGTAGCCGATGGATTCCTGCAGTTCTTTCATGCCTGATCCTCTTCCTCGCTGTCAGCCATCGCGCTCATCGCCTCGGTGACAGTCTCGATCACGTTGCCGCTGACGTATTCCATGCAGACGCGGACGGCATTCTTGATGGTTCTCTCATTCGCGTTGCCGTGCGCCTTGAATACAGGCTTTGCACAGCCGAGGACAGCCGTGCCGCCGAACTCGTCGAGATCCATTTCCTTCTTGAACTGCTTCATATCGCCGAGGATCATCGCCGCGGCGAGCTTATTCTTCACGCTCTTCGTGAAGATACCCTTGATCTTCTTCAACAGGCTGAGCGCCACGCCCTCATAGGTCTTGACGATCATGTTGCCGGTAAAGCCGTCACAGACGACGACGTCCGCGCCGTCAAGCGGGATATCGCGACCTTCCACGTTGCCGATAAAGTTGACGGGCGTGCTGTTCTTCAAAAGCTGATAGGTCTCCTGTCTGAGTTCGTCGCCCTTATGCTCCTCCGTGCCGACGTTCGCGAGACCCACGCGCGGGTTCTTCACGCCGAGTACCTTCTCCATATAAACAGAGCCCATAACGGCAAACTGCTGGAGCACCTTGGGGCGCACGTCGGTATTGATGCCGCTGTCGATCAGCATGAACTTGCCGCTGATATTGGGGATCACGGGTGCGAATGCCACGCGCTTGACGCCCTTGATGCGCTTGACGATGAACATCGAGCCCGCGCCGATCGCGCCGGAATTGCCCGCGGAAAGGAAGGCGTCGCCCTTCCCCTCCTTCAAAAGACGGAAGCCCACCGCCAGAGAGGTGTTCGCCTTCGCCTTGGTGCGGATGGAGGACGGCTGGTCATTGTTGGTGAAGATATCGGGCGCGTGCTCGATCTCCACGCCGTCCAGACTGATATTGTTCTCTGCGGCGACCTTGCGGATCGTCGCTTCATCGCCGGTGAAGAGGATATCCACGCCGTATTCATTCTTCGCGTCGACCGCGCCGCGGATCACCGCCAGAGGTGCGTTATCTCCGCCGAAAGCGTCTACGATTATTTTCATATCATCAAATCCTTATCCATATATTGCGTTGTTATTATGTCATTCCGAGGAGAGCATTTATGCTCGACGTGGGAATCCCACAAATAGAATCAGAAGCGTCTGTTTCCACTTATGAGATTGGACGCACGCGCAGCCTTCTCGCAATAACAGCAGAATCACAGCTCATTCTCTGCGATAAACTCCCTCAGATCGCCGAGCGCTCTGTCAGCATACGCCTGACCGCGCTCCGCTTTATCGCGCGGACGGTTCACAAGCTCCGGCAGGATGCCGAAGTTCGCGCCCATCGGCTGGAAATCCGCGACATAAGGGTCGCTGATATACCGCGCCATCGCGCCCATCATCGTCGTGGGCGGCAGGGTGACCGTCGGCTTTCCTTCCAATACCCTCGCGGCATTGATACCGCAGAGAAGCCCCGAGGAAGCGCTCTCCATATAGCCCTCCACACCGGTGAGCTGACCCGCGAAGAAGCGGTTTTTATTTTCTTTATCAGAATAATCCGAATCCAATATCTTCGGAGAATTGATAAATGTATTGCGGTGCATCACGCCGTAGCGCAGGAATTCCGCGTCATGCAGGGCGGGTATCATGGAAAAGACCCGCTTCTGCTCGCCGAATTTCAGGTTTGTCTGAAAACCGACGAGGTTGTACATCGTGCCGTCGGCGTTCTCCTTGCGAAGCTGGAGCACCGCCCACGGACGATGACCCGTGCGCGGGTCGCGCAGTCCCACCGGCTTCATCGGGCCGAAGCGCATCGTATCCGCGCCGCGCTGCGCCATCACCTCGATGGGCATACAGCCCTCGTACACCTTCGGGTTCATCACGTCGAACTCATGCACCGGAGCGCGCTCCGCGTGAACCAGCGCGTCGTAAAACGCCTCATATTCCTCTTTGTTCATCGGGCAGTTGAGGTAGTCCTCTCCCCCGCCCTTGCCGTAGCGCGACTCAAAGAACGCATGCGCCATGTCGATGGACTCCGCCGAGACGATCGGCGCAGCCGCGTCGAAGAACCGCAGGCTCTCGCCGTAACGCGCGACGATATCCGCCGCCAGCGCATCATGGGTCAGCGGCCCGGTTGCGATAATATGCACACCGTCCTCGGGAAGGGCAGTGATCTCTTCGCCGATGACCTCGATATTCGGGTCGTCCTCGATCGCCTTGGTGACCATCGCGGAGAACTTCTCCCTGTCGACAGCCAGCGCACCGCCCGCAGGGACAGCGCACCGATCGGCACATTTTAAGAGCAACGAACCGAGCGTCCGCATTTCCTCTTTCAAGAGACCCGCCGCGGAGTTCACGCGGTTCGCCTTAAAGGAATTGGAGCACACGATCTCGCACAGCATGTCCGAGTGGTGGGCGGGGCTTTTCTTATGAGGCTTGCTGTCATAGAGCTTGACGTGCACGCCTCTTTTAGAAAGCTGATACGCCGCCTCACACCCCGCGAGACCGCCTCCGATAACAATAACTTCTTTCATATCCTAACCAATATCACGGACGACCGATGGTCGTCCCTACAACCTACTTCTTATACCCACAGCCCTCATGCTGACAGAAGACGCCGCCCTTTTTGCCGTTGCGCTTATACAGGATATCGCCGCAGTTGGGGCACTTCTCGTTGATCGGCTCATACCACGACACAAAGTCGCAGTTCGGGTAGTTGGAGCAACCGTAGAACGCCTTGCCCTTCTTCGTATGCTTGACGATGACGTCGCCGCCGCACTTCGGGCATTGAACGCCCACGTTCTCCACGAACTTCTTCACGTTTTTACAGTCGGGATAGCCGGGGCAGGCGATGAACTTGCCGTAGCGTCCGACCTTCACGACCATCTGACGGCCGCATTTCTCACAGATGATGTCCGTCTTATCCTCTTCGAGCTGGATCTTCACGCCCTGCATATCCGCCTTCGCCTTTTTGAGCGTCTTCTCAAAATCCGCGTAGAACTCGTCGAGCAGCGCGACCCATTCCACGTTGCCGCTCTCAACGGTATCCAGCTCCTGCTCCATCTGGGCGGTGAACTTCACGTTGACGATCTTCGGGAAACGCTCCTTCATCAGCCCCGCCAGAGCTTCGCCGAGCTCCGTCGGGAAGAGGGTCTTGCCCTCGCGCTTAACGTACTCGCGGGAGGTGATGGTGGAGATAGTGGCGGCGTAGGTGGAAGGCCTGCCGATGCCGTATTCCTCCAGCGCCTTGATCAGCGACGCTTCCGTGAAACGCGCAGGCGGCTGGGTGAAGTGCTGGTTCGGGAGAAGCTCCTTGACCTTGCAGGGGGTGTCCTTCTCGAGCGATAAAATCTGGTTATCCTTTGAGTCGGCGTCGTCCTTGCCCTCCACATAGAGGGTGGTGAAGCCGTCGAAATCGACCTTGTAGCCTGCCGCCTTGAAGATATAGCCGTTGGCTTCGATATCCGCCTGAGTGGTTTTCTGGATGCAGTCCGCCATCTGAGACGCCATGAAGCGCTCCCAGATCAGCTTATACAGCTTATACTGCTCCACGCTCAGGCTCGACTTAATCTGGTCGGGCGTGATGGACGGCGTAGAGGGACGGATCGCTTCGTGACCGTCCTGAGCGCCCGCGCGGGATTTGAACATGCGGGGCTTCGCGGGCAGATACTTATCGCCGTAAGCGCCTCTGATATAGGTCTGGGCGTCGGCGATGGCGTCGTTGGAGATACGCAGGGAGTCGGTACGCATATAGGTGATCAGACCGATCGCGCCGATGCCCTCGACCTCAACGCCTTCATATAATTCCTGCGCGACCTTCATGGTGCGGCGGGACTGGAAATTCAGCTTGCGGGAAGCCTCCTGCTGGAGGGTCGAGGTGATGAAGGGCGGCGCGGGAGACTTCCTGCGCGTTCCGTTCTTCACCTTGGTGATGATGAAATCAGCGCCGTCGAGGTCGGAAAGGATCTTCTTCGCCTGTTCCTCGTTGCCGATCTTGATCTTGCCCTTCTGATCGCCGTAAAGCGCGGCGTTGAACGCCTTGCGCGAGCCCTTCGGGATGAGCTTCGCGTCGATCGACCAGTATTCCTCGGGCTTGAACGCGCGGATCTCGTTCTCTCTGTCCACGATGATACGCACCGCGACAGACTGTACACGTCCGGCGGAAAGCCCGCGGTGGATCTTCTGCGACACGAAGGGACTGAGCTTATAGCCCACCAGACGGTCGAGGATACGGCGCGCCTGCTGTGCGTTCACCAGATCTATGTTGATGGTACGCGGAGCGGCCATGCCGTTCGTGATACCCGTCTTGGTAATCTCGTTGAATTCTACGCGGTCGATTTCATCGAGCGGCAGACCGAGAAGATACGCCAAATGCCAGGAGATCGCCTCGCCCTCTCGATCAGGGTCCGTCGCGAGATAGACCTTGTCGGACTTCTTCGCCTTCGCCTGCAGCTCGTCGACCAGCTTCTCCTTGCCCTTGATGATCTCATACTTGGGTGCGAAACCGTTGTTTACGTCAACGCTCAGACGCGCCGAGGGCAGGTCTCTGACGTGTCCCATCGAAGCGACGACGTCGTAGTCCTTGCCCAGATATTTCTTGATGGTTTTCGCCTTCGCAGGCGACTCTACGATAACCAGATTAGACATGTAAAAATTGTCCTCCAATAAATTTTCAGGCTCCCTTTAGGAAAGGGAGCTGTCGCCGAACCATGTTCGGTGACTGAGGGATTGCTTGTTTGAGCGAGGCAATTGCCTCGCGAGTACACCATTATTAACTCAATCGATACATCCTGCCCTTTTCCGCCTGTATCAAGCCTTCCAGCTCCAGCTCGGTCAGGGCTTGCAGGACTTCTCTCACAGGAAGCCCGCTCTCGGATGTGATGACGTCGATATGCTTCTCGTCCGCCTCCACACAGGCATAGACCCGCTTCGCCTCCTCGGAGACGTCGATCTCGGTCTTATGCTGCGGGATGGGCTTCACCAGATCGACCGATTCGCCCTCGATGCTGAACTGAGAATAATAGGATGTAATGTCCGAAAACTCGGTGACGGGTACCGCGCCGTCCTTGATCAGCGCGTTCGTACCCTTGGAATAGGGCGAGGTGATGTTCCCCATCACGGCGAACACGTCTCTCCCCTGCTCCATCGCACAGCGCGCGGTGATGAGCGAGCCGGACTTCTCCCCGGCTTCCACGATCACAACGCCGTTGCAAAGTCCCGAGATAATGCGGTTCCTCACCGGGAAGGTGAACCTGCCGGGCGGGTAATCGGGCGGATATTCCGAGATCACCGCGCCGCGCTTCGCGATATCCGCGCGGAGCTTCGCGTTGCCCATGTTATACGGATAGTTGATGCCGCAGCCGAGCACACAAAGGGTGATCCCGCCGGTCTCCAGCGCCGCGGTATGGCTCAGGCTGTCGATCCCGACCGCGCCGCCGCTGACGATCACAACGCCCAGCTTCGCCAATGCGCCTGAGATAACGTGCGAGGTCATCTTTCCGTAGGCGGTCGCGTTGCGCGTGCCGACCATACCGATCACGAGCCGTCGGCTCAGATCGGGCATTTTGCCCTTGATATACAGCACCGCGGGCGGGTCGAAGATCTCCTTGAGCCTCTCGGGATACGCCGCGTCGTCGAGCGACAGGATATTGATACCCAGCGCGTTACACCTCATGATCACATCGAACGCCTGCTCCATCTTCACAGCATGGAGCGCGGCGATATCCTTCTGATTCAGCACGCCCGAAAGCCGCCATTCCGGCTCGCCGCCGTTGTACAGCTCGCCGATATCCGGATAGAGGTCACGGAGCGCCTTGATCTTCGGCGTACCGTAGCCGAGCGCCATGCTCAGCCATATATAGTATTTCGTCGCATTCGTCATTTTATCATTTCCCAGAGAATGATACTCGCGGCAACGGAAGCGTTCAGCGATTCAGCGCCGCCGCGCATAGGGATGAAGAGCTTGTGCGTGCAGGCGTCGATCGTCTCCTGCGTCAGACCGTTGCCCTCGTTGCCGATGACGGCAAGCGCCGCGCCGGAAAGATCGCAGTCGGACAGGGAAACGGATTCTCTGTCCAGCACCGCCGCATAGGAACGCCCGAACGCATTGAACCGCCCGATCAAGGCGGGCAGATCCTCCGTCACTGTCAACGGCAGGCGGAATATCGCGCCCATACTCCCGCGCGAGACCTTTGGCGCGTACACGTCGCAGCAGCCCTCGCTGAGCACGACCGCATCCACGCCGAAAGCCTCGGCGGTCCTGAGGATCGTTCCGAGGTTCGCGGGGTCTTGGATATTCTCCAAAGCCAACACTTTTCCATTATTCTTCATTTTATCAAAGACAATGGTTTTGTCAAGTCTTTTTATGACAAAAAGCACACCCTGTGGGGTCGCGGTGTCGCTGACAGCACTAAATATACTGTCGCGCACATAAAGCCGCGCCCGCACGGTCTCGCCGGCCTGCCGTTCAAATCCGGCGTTCTTTTCGACAAAGCTCTCGGAGAACACCGCTGTCACAACCTCGGCGCCGCTTCTCAGCGCGTCCGCGCACAGCCGCAGGCCTTCCGCAACGAACAGCCCTTCCTTCTTCCGAAAGGAAGCGGAAGCCATCAGCTTCTTGATATATTTGATTTGCTTATTTTCCTTAGAAGAAATATATTCCATAATTGAATCAATAACCGGGTGAACAATGATTCAAGATGTCATTGCGGTCGCTTGACACTTTCTCGGAATGACTGCGAGTGTGAAATGTTATGAATCAGCGTTTATCCGGCAACTAACAACTATAATATAAAAGCGTTTGGGGGTGACCCAAACGCAGTTATAGCTTTTTATTATGCGTTTTTGACCTGCTCAACCAGAGCGGTGAAAGCGGCGGGATCAGAGATAGCGATCTCGGACAGAACCTTGCGGTTCAGAACGATGCCGGCCTTCTTTAAGCCGTTCATGAAGGTGGAGTAGTTCATGCCGTTTGCCTTGCAGCCGGCAGAGATACGGGTGATCCACAGTCTGCGGAAATCTCTCTTCTTCTGCTTGCGGCCGATGAAAGCGTAGTTACCGCTCTTCATCACCTGCTGCTTGGCCATCTTAAAGTGCTTACTCTTCGCACCATAGTAGCCCTTCGCGAGCTTTAATACTTTCTTTCTTCTCTTGCGAGTCATCATCGCGCCTTTAATACGTGCCATTTATATTTACCTCCGAAAAATCTTAGTAAGTGTTCAAGCGAGCGTCGACTTATTTGTAGGGGATCAGGCGCTTTACCTGAGCTACATTGGTCTTGTCGGCAACAGTGGTCTGTCTGAGGCCTCTCTTACGCTTGGTGGTCTTCTTGTTAAGGATATGGCTCTTGTAAGCGTGAGCGCGGATAACCTTACCGTTCTTGGAAAGCTTGAAGCGCTTCTTCGCGCCGCTGTGTGTTTTGATCTTAGGCATATTAAAATCCTCCTTTGAAATACTACGTTATTTGGTGGGCTTGGGCGCAAGGAACATCAGCATCTGACGGCCCTCGAGCTTAGCGGGACGCTCGATATTCGCGACCTCGGCGCATGCCTCGGCGAACTTCTTCATGATATCATAGCCGTACTCGGAGTGACCCATCTCACGGCCGCGGAAGCGGATAGACACCTTGACCTTGTCGCCGTGTGCAAAGAACTTCAGAGCGTTCTTTAGCTTGGTGTTGAAGTCGTGGGTATCGATATTCAGCGAGAGCTTGATCTCCTTGACCTCGACGGTATGCTGATTCTTTCTGGCTTCCTTCTCGCGCTTCGCCTGCTCAAAGCGATACTTGCCGTAGTCCATGATGCGGCATACGGGCGGGGTCGCCTGGGGAGCGATCTTCACGAGATCGAGATTCTTCTGGTCAGCGATATGCTGTGCGTCAGCCGCGGACATGATGCCCAGCTGCGCGCCGTCGGGACCGATCACTCTCAGTTCCTTATCACGAATTTCTTCATTGATCTGCGGTTCCTGCTTGCTAATGTGTAAGCACCTCCAAATTTTTCTCAAACAAAAAGCGGACAGATAGCTCCGTCCGCAGTACAATACCTAGAATAAGGGCATATGCCCCGTCAGTATTGACCCGTGCAGACGACACCCCACAGGTGAAAGCAATTTTGCGCGTTCTCGCAACTTCCGCTTTACTTTGTTTTCGTAATGTATTATAATAGCCTCAGCGACGTTTGTCAAGGATTTTTTCAAAAAAGGAGACCTTCCATTGCAATATTACTATCCACAACAGCCCCAATACCCGCAGCAGCCTGTGCAGCCGCCCGTTATGCCTGTGCCGCAGCTCACGCCCGAGGAGCAGTACCGCAAGAAGCTGCGCCGCGTGGCGCTCGGCTTAGGCGGCATGCTGATCGCCTTTTTCGGGCTTGAATTCATTCTCGCGATCCTTCTGGAGATACCCATCGCAGGCGCGGGCTTATACAACGAGCTGACCGAGGACGGCGTTCTGCTGCTCCTGCTCAACGGCGTCATCTCTGTCGTGATCTTTTTCGGCGCGGGTCTCGTCTACTGCCTGATCCGTCGGCTGAGTTTCTCCGAGATCTTCCCCTTTGAGAAGATCGGCGCCGCAAAGCTCTCCAAGCTCTGCGTGATCGGACTGGCGTTCTCGCTCATGAGCAACTATGTTGTCGATTTCGTCAACAACACCTTCGGGCTGGTCGGTTTGGAGAACACCGGCGGCACGATCGACACCGGCTCAAACCCGAACGTCCTGATCTACTTTCTGACGGTCGCGATCCTTCCCGCTCTGGCGGAGGAATTCGCCTTTCGCGGCGTGGTGATGGGCGCGCTGCGCCCCTATTCCGAGGCGCTGGCGATCCTCGTATCCTCTGCGGCATTCGCGCTCATGCACGGCAACTTTGTCCAGCTCCCCTTCACCTTCTGCTGCGGCATCGTGTTCGCGATGATCGACGTCAAGACCAATTCCCTGCTCCCCTCCATCATCGTCCACTTCCTCAATAACGGCTTGTCTGTATTAGCGGACATCCTGACTTCCTACAACATTCTGGATAACACAGGCGCGAACGTGATGTACGGCGCGATCTTCGCCGTCACCGGCGTGCTCGCTTTCATCTTCCTCAAGGGCTTTACCAAGAAACAGCCCGAGCTGTTCACCCTCAAGGGCGGCAACGACGGCATCCCCTTCAAGCGCAAGGTCACGGCGGTCGCCTCCTCCCCCACCATGATCGTCTACACCGTCCTCATGGGGCTGTACTGCCTATTCACCCTGCTGGTGACGTGATGGACGAGCGATTCATGCGGCGGGCGCTCAGGCTCGCACAGGAAGCCGCTGACGAAGGCGAGGTGCCCGTCGGCGCGGTCGTCGTCAGAAAGGGCGAGATCGTCGGCGAGGGCAGGAATCGCCGTGAAAAGGCGAAAAGCGCCCTCTCCCACGCGGAGCTGGAGGCCATACAGAATGCCTGCCAAAACTTAGGCGGCTGGCGGCTCTGGGAGTGTGAGCTGTACGTCACCCTCGAGCCGTGTCCCATGTGCGCGGGCGCGATCGTCAACGCGCGCATCCCGCAGATCTATTTCGGCGCATACGACCCCAAGAACGGCTGTGTCGGCTCGGTCGCGAATATCCTCGAGCTGCCCCTCGCCTTCCACCCGAAATACGAGGGCGGCATACTCAAAGAGGAATGCAGCGCCATCCTCACGAGCTTCTTCAAACGCCTCAGATAACAGCAAAGCCCTTCCGGAACGGACAATATCATTAGGCTCCCTTTGGTAAAGGGAGCTGTCGGCGTTAGCCGACTGAGGGATTGTATCAATTGACCGAGCGTCAGCGAGATACATTTCTTAACTTAATGATAT
>CACYFH010000013.1 GCA_902773635.1 uncultured Ruminococcus sp.
GAATCATATCATCAGCTTAAAGGCAGAGGACGCCGCACGTTTGCACTACGATAACGCCGACGCTTGGAAGCATTTGATACGCAGAAACATCAACGAGCTTGCGCAGATCCATCACATGAAGCCGTCGGATATTCAGTGGTACGCGGCGTTCCACGAAAAGGATCATCACCCGCATATCCATATGCTTGTGTTCTCAAAATCGGGCAAAGGATACCTCAGCAAGAAGGGTATGGAGAAGATGCGCAGCGTGCTCACCAACGATATATTCCGCGGTGAAATGTTCCGTATGTTCACAAATCAAACGGAGATTCGAAATCGTTTAAAGAGCGAAGTCAACGATTTATTGGAAGAAACTTTGCGTTCCGATAGTCCTTTTCAGATGTATTATCTCGCGCTTTTGGGACGGCTTAAAAAGGAATTGGACGGCTGTAAAGGCAAGAAGGTTTACGGTTATTTGCCGAAGAAAGTGAAGCGTTTTGTCGACTATGCTGTCGCTCAGTTTGCCAACGATCCGAGCATCAAAGAGCTGTATCAAAAGTGGTGTGAGGTCAACCGTCAGAAGCTGAGTATGTACCACGACAGCCTGCAGGAAGACGACGTTCCTATCGAGGATAACAGCGCGTTTCGTTCGCTGAAAAACGCCGTGATCCGAGCGGCTTTGGCGATGGATTTCTCGCAGTTGCCGACCGAAAATTACAGTAATATCGGCGGATTATTATCTCAGCTTGCGAAGCAGATCGCGCATAGTTCCGTGAAAAAGCTCGACGCTCTGAACAGGAAAACCGTCCGCGGAGAGAAGAAAGAACAGCAGAAGATCAATGAAAAGAAGCTCGCTCACGGACTGAAACCGGGAGGAGCTTTTGAAAAAGAAGAGGAAGAGCCGACCGAGAACTTCTCCCTCGAACCGCTCCTCGATACCATTGACGTCATCCTGCTGAACAAGAAACCCACCAAGCTCAACCGTGTTCATGTACCGTCTGAGGAGAAAATCCAAGAGGATTATGAAGCATATCTCAGAGAGAAATACGGCGACAATTATGACGAAGACCTTGATGAAGAGGAAGGTCAGGGCTGGGGTCAGTCGATGTAACGCTGTCCGGATTAAGTGGGTGTAAAAAGAAAAGCCGTCCCGAAGGACGGCAAATCTTATGGATTTATTAATATTTATATTCCTTGATGATACACAGCTCACCCTGCACATCATAGCGCATGGTGAAGTCGTCATACTCGACCAGGCAAGCGCAATGACCGCCAGGTACGGCTGTATTGGCATACAGATTATATGTAATGATATGGCGGTCGCAGTGCTGGGTTGCTTCACCGCCAGGATAGAGGAGCATGGATTCCAGACCTAAATCTCTTGCGGCGAATGCGGACATGACTGCTCCCTCAACGCACATGATCCGATCATATGTATAATGATCCCTTATGTATTCGGCGAAGGCTTTCATCTTTTCTCTGTCGGTCATGGACGAAGTCCAGCACGCTTTCCGAGCGAACGACACTTAATATCTTTTCAATATCATCGGGAGCACGATCAACGTCGACATTGACATTCACTCGGCGTATCAGTTCGCCCTTGTAGTACAACTCGATCGGAAAGCTCCCGTGAGCTTCTCCGATACATTGAATTGTCGTCTGGAAAGGAAAGTACAGTCCGCTTCTATAGTGAGCGTAGACATATGCGAGAGGATTATCCTCACTGTCGGTCACTTCACAGTCATAGCCGTGGAGTATACCGTTCTCCTTTTCGATCAGGTAACTCTCCTTGAAACGGCTGTCGGTGTAGTCGATCTGATTAATGTAGTGACCGTTGTTGACGACCGTCGTGATATCGTGGGGATCGATCTCGCTCTTCGGTATGAGCATCAAGGTAATACTTTTATCGGTAAGCATAATCTCCGACGGAACCTTCTTCAAATCGAAGGTGACACCCTCGACCGTAACATACCGATCGGTCGGTGACGGTTCAACGACAGGCTTCGAGATCGGATAGCTGTCTGATACATTCACTAACCGGCGTTGCAGGTGTGAAGCATCCATCACAGTCACGACGTGATCGCCATCAATGTCGGCAACAGAAGAAGTAACGGCGACGGGAGTCTTGATCCCGACCGTGTACCGCTGAATGAACGTCGCGTCGGTGATAGTGATCTCGCCGTCACCGTCGACGTCACCTAACATTCGGCTCTCGGCACGGACGGAAACGGACATCATCATCGCCATACAGAGTGATAAAGATAAAATGGATTTGATTTTCATAACAGAAACCTCCTTTACGGTTTGGTGTATTTTAGCTTAGGTTCAGAGGTTTTACAAGTAAAAGTTTTCAGGCTTTATTTGTTCGGTGTGATACAAATCCAATTTCAAATATTGCGGCGCCATACAAAGAAAACACCGAACGGCTCTGGAGAACAGTTCGGCATATGTAAAGAATCTATCCAATGATGCTTCGACGTCAAAAGCTTGACAAATATGTTCGAATTTGATATAATAGTAAACAGAAAGATAACTGAATACTGCCGATTCATAGTCTTGTGTGTCAACCTGCTTGACACATGAGACCATTTCATTTTCAGTTACACTTTCCAAATAGCAAAAACCAAATTTCGGAGGAAAAATGAATTACAAATCTATCGCCCTATGGGCACAATCTATCTGAATCAAGAAGGAGGAATGACCGACAAAGATAGAAGCGCTGCCTTATGGCAGCAAACAGTAAAGTAAGAAATAAGGATGACCTGAAAGGATTACCGCCGTCACCCGAAACAAAGAGCGGAGTTCCGAAATATGAGCTTGAATCATTAGCCAGAACCTTCCTACCCGATATCATAGCCTTCTATGAAAGCGAAGAAGGACAGAGGAGGTTCCGCGAATGGAAGCAGGAGCAGGAACGGACGAAGCGGCAAGGTAAGAATAAATAAAAGAAAAATAGGCAGGGAGCAAATGTGAAGCTCCCTGCCTATAAAACTATGTAAATGTGTAAAAAGCAACAAATCCGAAACAATCACCTAAGATGACGATTTCGGATTTGTTATGCTTTGGTGGGAGAGGGTGGATTCGAACCACCGAAGTCACTGACAACAGATTTACAGTCTGCCCCCTTTGGCCACTCGGGAACTCTCCCATATTCACTTGGAGCTGGTGGACGGACTCGAACCCCCGACCTGCTGATTACAAATCAGCTGCTCTACCAACTGAGCTACACCAGCATTTTAACCAACACACTTTTTCGTGCTCAAATATAATAGCATAACGCCGATCTTTTGTCAACAGTTTTTGTAAAAAACTTCAAATAATCTTCCTGCTTCACGCCATGCTATAAGAGGGTGATGCTATGGATGATATGCGCTTTTCCTCGCGTGCCGCGCGCGAGCTGTGGCTGATCTACGCGCTCAATGTCGCCGATTGGATCTGCACCGTGGTGCTCCTGCGGGGCGAGGGCTTCTTTGAGGCGAACCCCCTCATGCGCGGGATCGTCGGGGATGTCTCTGCGGGCTTTGCCGTGAAATGCCTCTTTCCTCTGCTCCTGATCCTCGTGCTCGCGCGGCTGTTCTCCACGCTCAATGAACCCGAGCTTCATGGCACAGAGCGGGTCGTCAATGCGGTTTTCGGCTTCTATCTTTTTCTCTGCGTGAATCACATCGCGAATTTTGTCATACTCTTTTTGCGTCAGGGGGCTTGATAAAAAGCAAGATTGCGTGTATAATAGGTTATCGGATAACCGCCCGTGGCGCAGCTGGATAACGCAACGGATTCCGATTCCGGAGAACGGGAGTTCAAATCTCTTCGGGCGGGCCAAAAAAGGGAACCATCATGGTTCCCTTTTTTCTATATGGTTTTGATTTTATTACTCCGTCGTCCTTCTGCTCAGGATCATTTCCTCGTTCGCGAGCAGGAGCGTCCGCGCCTGATGCGAGGTCAGGTTGAAGCCCTTGTAGTCGTAGTCGATCAGCTCGCCCGGAGCATATTCCCACTTGGAGGAATCCCACTTTCCGTTCTTGTGCAGGCTTCTCCAGCGGTAGTACAGGCTGTCGACCGCCTCCTGCGCGACCTCCGTGTCCTTGTCCTCCGCGAGTTCGAGCAGATAGGGCACCGCCGCGTCGTTGAGTCTCGTGATGGTGTGCACGTCGATCGTCTCAAGCTTGCCTGTCTCATAAGCGTTCACATTATACTGCGCGATCACGCTGTCGATGTTCACGAAATTCAGCGCGATTACCAGCGCCGCGCCGAAGATCACCGCGACCTTCATATACGGCGTTTTGCGGATGAACAGGCGCACGATCAAGGTCAGAAATACGACCGCCAGGAACAGCATGAACAGAACCGTCAGCACTCTCAGGCGGGTCAGACCGTAGTTGTCCATGTACATCTTCATCTTGGCGAACTCCGTGAAGGCCAGCACCAGAGAGAATACGCACAGAAAGAGGGACGCGAGCTTCACCCCCAGCGGGAGCTTGCCTTCCTTCTTGCGGCACAGAGCGGTGCAGAGAATGACGATCACAATGTTGATCATGCTGACCACCGTCAGCTCAAAAAAGCCGCGTCTCGCGTATTCGGCGTAGGTGAAGTCCTGCGGCAGGAAGCTCATGAAGCCGTTGAAGAAGTACGCGAGCTGAGAGAACAGGTACGCGATATATACGATGCTCACGCCCAGCAGGAAGAAGAAGAGCACCGTCGAATCAAGACCCTTGCCGCTCTCCTGGCGTCTCTCGCGCTTGAGATCGCGCAGGCTGAACAGTCTGCTGAACAGCAGGATGAACGCCGGGATCGCCAGAATGATCGAGAGCACCTTCTGCGGCGCTTTATCGAGGTTGATGTTGTCCAGCATCCCGCGGAAGGCTTCGTCGCCGTTATACAGCAGGAACGCCAGTAGCGCCACGAACGGCAGCGCGATCAAGAGACCCAGGAGCGCCTTGCCGAAGCCCGCTTTTTTCTTGGTGCCGTCCTTCGCTTCTCTGTGGAACAGCCCGTACATGCCCGCGCCAATCTTGCCGAAGCTCGCGGCGTAAACAACATAAAAGTAGTCTCCGATCGAGCCGAAGGAGTCCGGCTCCGAGGTTCTCAGATCCATGCTGTCCATGACCATGCACGCGGAGAGCACCATCAAGCCCAGCAGGGTCAGCAGCTTATAGAAGAAGTCTGCGCTGAACGCCAGGCTGACGCACCCCGCGGCGAACAGCACGATACACAGCACGCTGTATACGCTCTTTCTCTTGACGAACGGTGCGATATACCATACCTCCGCGATCAGGAACACCATCGCCCCGATCGCAAAGCCCATGCCGAGCGTGCCCGTCCAGAGATAGCAGTCCACCATGATAAAGCAGGAGATACCCATCAGAACAGCCATCACGACGTCTCGCCCAACGCTTCTTCTGCGCGGCGGCTTCTGACGGATGGGCGGCGCCGCATAGGGATTGTTCGGCGGCACGTTGCCCTGCGGCTGCTGCGCCTGATTCACATGCGGCTCGCCCTGCGGCTGAGGACCCGCGTTCGGATTCCCTTGCTGTCTGTTCACATAGGGATTTCCCTGCTGCGGATTCGCGTAAGGGTTAAAGGGCTGACCCGCGTTGTTCGCGGTATTCTGATTGAATTGATCGTCCATTTACTTGTCCTCCTTATATGCAAGGATGTCGCCGGGCTGACAGTCCAGCACGCGGCATATTTTTTCAAGTGTGGAGAAACGGATGGCTTTCGCCTTGCCTGTTTTCAGGATAGAGAGGTTGGCGGGTGTGATCCCGACCGCCTCCGCAAGATCCTGAGAGGAGATCTTCCGTTTCGCCATCACGACGTCCAGATTAACAATGATCGCCATGCGCGTCCCTCCTTAAACCGTCAGGTCGTTTTCTTCCTGCAGGAGAGCGCCTGCCATGAAGCAGCTGCTCACGACCCGAACAACAAGAAAGAGGAACACCATCGCGCCGCTGACGATCGCGAGCGGCGGATACCAGAACGCGCCGACCCCGCAGACGACCGCGATCGCGATACAGCACCAGGAGATGATGTCGAGGTACGTCGGCGCGGTATGCTCAAAGGGGCGCTTGATCGTGATGTAATGCAGTACGCGCAGCATGCAGTAGAGCGCGATCAGCGTAGGAATCATGCTGACGTAGTAGCAAACGAGGATCGCCGTCCCTCTGACGGGCGCCATATGGCGAACGCTGACGTACCAGTCGATGATCCACGGCGCGCCGATCGAACCGCAGACCGCGAGAACCATACAGAAGATCACGGCGACCTTCAAAATGGCAACGGATTTCAGCTTCATAACATCACATCCCTTTCTACTGCCATATTATAGCCGCAAATTATCGTTTGTCAATAATTAATTTCTTTTATTCAAGATTTATTCATAATTTTATTCCTGTTTTTTGCTCTCAATCAGCTTCTTGACAGCGGAACTGACCTGCGGTAAGATGAGAGGAGAAAGATTTTCAGAGGGTGAGAGCATGTCTCAGGGAGAAAAACTTGTGATATTCGCCGGTGAGGGCGCGTCTGCGGACGCGGTCTCAGCCCTTTCACGCCGTGTCGGCGCGCCGGTGTCCGAGCGTATGGGGGAGGAGCTGACCCTCGTCCTCGACCGCGACGGTCTCTCCCTCGTCGGCTGCGGTCTGACCCTGCGCGGAGATTTTGAAGAAATGCTCCGCCGTCTGACGAACGGCAGGCTCAGCCACGAGATGCTCGTCAAGCTCACGAAAACCGCCTCGCCGCACCCGACCGCCGTCGACGCGACCGCCGGCATGGGCGAGGACGCGCTCTTGCTCGCCGCGGCAGGCTATGAGGTCACCCTTTTCGAGCAGGACGCCGTGATCGCCGCCCTCCTGCGCGATACGATGACCCGCGCGAGGAAGCACCCCGTTTTAGGGGAGATCGTCGCCCGCATGACCCTGATCGAGGGCAACAGTATCGCGGGCATGGCTTCTCTGGAGAAAGCGCCCGATATCATCTACCTCGACCCGATGTTCCCCGCCCGCAAGAAAAGCGGGCTGATCAATAAGAAGCTCCAGCTTCTCCAAAAGCTCGAGCAGCCCTGCACCGAGGAAGCGGAGCTCGTCGGCGCGGCATATGCTTTGAAACCGAAGAAGATCATCATCAAGCGCCCGCTGAACGGCGCATTTCTGGCGGGCAGAAAGCCCTCCTATACCGTCAAGGGCAAGGCGATCCGCTATGACGTCCTCGTTCCCTGAGTATGTGTAGGGGGCGGCGCCCTCGACGGTCGCGCGCGACTTATACTAAGTTTCATTAAAACACTTTAACATTTATTGCGTTAAACTTGTTAAAGCGTTTAATGGAAACTTAGTATTATATATAAGATTTGAAAGGTAATATATCATGGAACTCCATCCCATCGCCCATATCGAAAACGATTTTCCCACCAAGTTCGGACTGCCCCGCCAGAGCGGCATGGCGGATCACCTTCTCTCCCGCATCGTGATGGAGGAGGACTACCGCGAGCCGGAAGCCTTTCGCGGGATCGAGAAATTCGACTACCTCTGGCTGATCTGGCTCTTTGAGCCGATGGGCAGGCGCTCATGGTCGCCCACCGTCCGACCGCCCAAGCTCGGCGGCAACAAGCGCATGGGCGTGTTCGCGACCCGCTCGCCCAACCGTCCGAACCCCATCGGGCTCACCCGCGTGAAGCTCGTCTCCGTGGAGCAGACCGCAAAGGGCGCCGTCCTCACCGTCGCGGGAGCCGACCTGATGAACGGCACTGCGATCCTTGATATCAAGCCCTATCTGCCCTATGCCGACAGCGTGCCCGACGCTTCCGCCGGCGGCTACGGACCGTCCCATCAGACGATGCTGACCGTCGAGATCCCCGACGAGGTCGCCGCGCTTTTCTCTATAGAACAGCTCGCCGCGCTCAGGGAGGTGCTCGCCTACGACCCTCGCCCCGGCTACCAGAGCGACCCCGACCGTGTCTACGGCTTCGCCTACGGCGGCTGCGACGTCCGCTTCCGCGTGCGGGACACGACCCTCACCGTCCTGGAAGCCATCAGATCATAAGGCAGAACATGCGAAAGTCTCTTTACGCTTTTCCTTGCAATCTCGCGGGATAAATGTATAATAGAAGCAGAACCCCTTGCAGAAAGGAAAATGCCTATGTATTATCTGATCCGACAAACGCTCGAGCCGGTGGAATTCTCCGCGATCAAAGGCGCCGATGAACAGTACGTCGCGGTGCTGACGACCGCCGAGTGGATGACCCTGCGCGAGAGCTTTGACATGGGTATTGATATCGAGCCGCAGACCCGCGAGATCCACTCCACCAAGGCGGAGGTCAACTATGACTCCCTGACCGGTACGTTCAGCATCCCCGACCGCACCGACTATGAGAGCGACCGTCAATTCGCGTTCGCGCTGGATGAGAAGGGCGTCGTCTTTATCGACGACAGCGGCGCCGCACACGAGCTGATCGAGGGCGTCCGCCGTACAAAGAAGTGGAGATTGCCGAGCTTAGAGCGTTTCCTCTATGATTTTCTGGAGCAGATCGTCCTCGGCGACCGCGACCTTCTGGAGCGCTACGACGACGAGCTGAGCGCGATCGAGGACGTGATCGAGACGAAGGACGACGACCGTCTGGAGAACGTCGAGCGCGCGAATGAGATCCGCGGCTTTTTGCGTATCCTGCGCGTGCACTATGAACAGCTTCTCGACTTCACCCAGGAGCTCGAGGAGAATGAGAACAACTTCTTCACCCATGACAACCTGCGTTATTTCCGCCTGTTCGTCAAACGCATCGAGCGCTACCGCGACACCGCCCGCGCCGTCGGCGACCACGCCGTCCAGATCCGCGATATTTACAAGGCGCACCTCGACATCAAGCAGAACCGCATCATGACCGTCCTCACGGTCGTGACCACCATCTTCATGCCGCTGACGCTGATCGTCGGCTGGTACGGTATGAACTTCCGCCACATGCCTGAGCTGGAGACCGACTGGGGCTACCCGCTGATCATCGTCATCAGCGCCCTGATCCTGATCGTCAGCCTGTTCTATTTCAAAAAGAAAAAGTGGCTCTGACCCGAGCTTTCCCGCCCCCGATGCCCTCGGGGGTGTTTTTTGCGCTTTATTTCGTAGGGCGAGGGTACCCCCTCCCTACAGTTTATTTTCACCGATAATATTTACAAAAACGATTTACTGTGTTATATTAACTATATATGTGTTTTGATAAAAGAATGATCAAACGGAGGGAAACATGAAAAAGGTTCTGATCATCGGCGCAGGTCCCGCGGGCTTGACCGCCGCTTATGAATTGCTGGATAAATCCAAGGATTATGAGGTCACCGTTCTTGAGGAGAGCGGCGTTTTCGGCGGCATCTCCCGCACCGTGAATTATAAAGGAAACCGCATGGACATGGGCGGTCACCGCTTTTTCTCCAAAGTCCCCGAGGTCAACGAGTGGTGGGAGAAGATGCTCCCCACCCAGGGCGCGATGCCGTTCGATGACCGCGAGCTGGGTCGTACCTCTACCGTAAAGGAGGGCGGTCCCGATCCGGAAAAGTCCGACCGCGTCATGCTCCGCCGCAACCGCCTTTCCCGTATTTTCTTCAATTCCAAGTTCTTTGATTATCCCGTCTCGCTGAAATTTGCGACCATCAAGAACATGGGCTTCGGCACGACGATGGCTGTCGGCTTTTCCTACCTCAAGACCGTGTTCCATAAGCGTGAGGAAAAGTCCCTCGAGGATTTCTATATCAACCGCTTCGGCAAGAAGCTCTATTCCATGTTCTTTGAGAACTACACCGAGAACCTCTGGGGTCGCCATCCCTCCGAGATCAGCCCCGAGTGGGGTGCTCAGCGTGTGAAGGGTCTGTCCATCCGCGCAGTCTTAAAAGATATCTTCGGCAAGATGTTCAACAAGAAGAACCGCAAGGTCGAGACTTCTCTGATCGAGGAATTCGCCTATCCGAAGCTTGGTCCCGGCGAGCTTTGGGAGCTGACCGCCGCAGATTTTGAGAAGATGGGCGGTACCATCATCAAGAATGCCAAGGTCACCAAGATCATCAAGAACGATGATAACACCTTAAAGGGTCTCGTCTACGTCAAGGACGGACAGGAGATCGAGATCGACGGCGACTACGTCATTTCCTCCATGCCCGTGAAGGATCTCGTCGAGGGCATGAACGACGTCCCCAAGGATATCGCCGCGATCGCCTCCGGTCTGCCCTACCGCGACTACATGACCGTCGGCGTGCTGATCCCGCACCTGAACCTGAAAAATGAGACCAAGACCAGGACGATGGGCGATATCGTGCCCGACAACTGGGTCTACGTTCACGATAAGAGCGTCCATATGGGACGTTTCCAGATCTACAACAACTGGTCGCCCTACATGGTCGAGAAGATCAGGGACACCGTCTGGATGGGTCTCGAGTACTTCTGCAATGAGGGCGACTGGATGTGGAGCATGACCGATGACGAGTTCGGTCACATGGGCGTCAAGGAAATGGTCAAGATGGGCTTGATCGACAGGGAGTCCGACGTCCTCGATTTCCACGTCGAGCGCGTGAAGAAGGCGTACCCCGCCTACTTTGACACCTATGAGCACATGGACGACCTCAGAGAGTACCTCGACACCATCCCGAACCTCTTCTGCGTCGGTCGTAACGGCCAGCACCGCTATAACAATATCGACCATTCTATGTGCACCTCCTTCGAGACCGTCAAGGCGATCCTCTCCGGCTCTACCGATAAATCCGCGATCTGGAACGTCAACACCGAGAAGGAATACCACGAGGAAAGCAAGGAGAACTGATTTCACCCTCGCTTCTGATACGAAAAGGAGTTCTCATGAGACAAGAAACGAAAATCGCTTCCGGACGGCTGTTTGACCGCTTGGCAAAGCACCCGTTCCTCTGCGTAACGGGGATGTGCGTCCTGCTGTTTTTCTTCGGCTACTGCGACCTGTCCGGCTTCTCAACGATGAGCTATGTGTTCGCTGGCGTCACGGCGGCGTGCCTCACTCTGATGCTGATCCTTCTGTGCAACATCGGGAAGAGCATGGGGGAGAAGGCGGTCGTCTTTCTGACCGCTGCCGCCCTGATCACGGGCGCGCTCCTGCTGATCCATAGCTACGATAACAGCCCGGCGCTGATCCTGTGGTTCTCGCTCTTTGTGCTTGCCGCCGCTGCCGCGCTTCTGCGCGTGGCGGATATGCTCAACGAGCGCACCTTCATCATGCTGATGATCGCCGCGGGTATTATGCTGCGCTTTATGTATGTGCTGTATACCTCGTCCGTCATCCGCCAGCACGACGTCGGTTCTTTTTCATCGACCGGCATCGGTCACGCGGGCTACATCGAGTATTGGTACAAGAACGGCTTAAAGCTCCCGGATTTTGACGTCAGAGCCTACTGGCAGTTCTACCATCCGCCCCTCCACCATTGGCTGATGGCGCTGCTCCTGAGACTGCTCACCGATATCGGTATGCCCTACGCGACCGCGTGCGAGGCGATCCAGGTGCTCCCGCTCCTGTATTCCTCCCTGTGCATGGTGGTCTGTTACCGCATTTTCCGTATCGTCAGATTGAAGGCGATGCCTCTGGTGATCGCGATGGCGATCCTCTGCTTCCATCCGACCTTCGTGCTGATGGGCGGCTTCTATAACAACGACCTGCTCTGCGTCCTGCTGATGCTGATGAGCGTGCTGTTCGCTCTGCGCTGGTACCGCGAGCCTACCCTGCGCCGCATCCTCCCGATCGCTCTGTGCGTGGGACTCGGCATGATGTCCAAGCTCTCCGGATGGATGGTCGCGCCCGCGATCGCCGTGATCTTCCTGTATGTGTTCGTGAAGAATATCAAGTCCTGGCTGATATTCCTCGGTCAGTTCGCGCTTTTCGGCGCGATCTGCGCGCCGCTCGGACTGTGGTGGCAGGTACGCAACCTCCTGACCCTACAGATCCCGCTGACCTATGTGCCTAAGCTGGGCGAGAACGATCCCCAGTTTGTCGGCGCCCACAGCGTCGCCGAGCGCCTGTTCGACTTCGGCAACGGCCAGCTCTCCTATGTTTACGACGCCTTCGGCTTCTACGGCGCGCCGTATTATGAGTACAATCCGACCCTCGGCTTGGTAAAGACCTCTCTCTTTGATGAATGCGCTCAGGCGATCAATGATACCAACTTCCCGCAGATCCACGTCACCGGACCGATCCTGTTTTGGATCGGCGCCGCTCTGGGACTGCTGTGCTTTGTCGCCTTCATCGTGAGCATGCTGAGCAAGAAGTCCGGCGTCGACGGCGTGACCCGCGTGTTCTTTGGCGTGTTCGCCGTGACGATGCTCGTCTCCTATTATATTTTCTGCTTCGAGTTCCCCCTCACCTGCACGATGAACATCCGCTATTGCGTCCCCCTGATCCCGCTGTTCGCGATGGGTCTGGGACTGCTGTTACAGCGTTTCTCGGGCGATTCCCTCTCGCAGAAGCTGCTCCGATATTCATCCTACGCGCTGACCGCGGCGTTCGCCGTGAGCGTGTGCGTGGTATATACCCAGATCGGCTTGCCTGCCGTTTGATCGAGGTGTCCTATGCTTTTGATTTGTTATCCCCGCTGTTCGACCTGCAAGAAGGCGCAGAGCTGGCTGGATGAAGGGAATATCCCCTATACCTACCGCGATATCAAGGAGGAGAACCCCTCCTTCGACGAGCTGAAGGAATGGTACGAGCGGAGCGGCTTGGAGCTCAAGCGCTTCTTCAACACCTCCGGCTTGCTCTACAAGAGCCTCCAGCTCAAGGACAAGCTCCCCTCGATGACCGACGAAGAGAAGCTGAGCCTGCTCTCGACCGACGGCATGCTCGTGAAGCGTCCTCTCCTGATCGCGGACGACTTCATCCTCGTCGGCTTCAAGGAGAAGGAATGGGCGGAAAAGCTGATGCGAAAGGACGAAAGAGAAAGACCATGAGCGCAAAAAGAAGCAATTATATCTCCGTTATCAATGTGATCTCGGCGCTCGCCGTTGTCATTCTGCACGCCAACAGCAGCTTCTGGAGCTACAGCAAGGACAGCTACTGGGGCGTCGCCAATGTGATCGAAACGGTTTTCTATTTTGCGGTGCCGATGTTCTTCATGATGACCGGCGCGACGCTGATCGACTACCGTAAGCGATATACGACAAAAACCTATTTCAAAAAGCGTTTCTTCAAGACCGTGATCCCCTTCCTCGCATGGAGCGTGTTCGCACTGCTGTGGAAATACCGCAAGACGCTCTGGGCGATGGTGACCGGCGCGCCGAACAATGGACTTGACTGGACGTTCAATTCGATCGTCGACGGGATCCTGAACACCAAGTTCCAGTCGATCTATTGGTTCTTTGTCCCGCTGTTCTGTATCTATCTGGTGATCCCCTTCTTCGCCGCGATCGAGGAAAAGAAGCGCATCAAGATCTACACCTACGCCATCATCGCCTCCACCGTGCTCAACTACGCGATCCCCTTCCTTCTGGGACTTCTCGGCAAGTACGCGGAGTTCAAGATGTACTCCACCTATACTTTCTTCCCAGCGCACCAGTATCTGATCTACGTCCTGCTCGGCTATGTCCTGCACAAAAAGGAACTGCGGCTGAAATATCGGGTCATGATCTATATTTCTTCCGTGATCGGACTGCTCGCCCACCTGCTCGGCACCTATTACGCCTCCCGCGCGGAGGGCGCCGTGATCGGAACCTTCAAGGGCTACTACGCGCTCCCCTGTCTGATGTATTCCGCGGGCGTCTACCTGTTCCTGAAGAATGTCTCGAACCGCATCAAGAGCGAGAAGGTGAACCGCTTCTTCTCGTGGTTCCAGAGCTACACCTTCCCGATCTATCTCATCCACCGCTACTTCCTGGATGTGTTTGAAGAGAACATCCACTTCATCAATCTCCCCAGAGCGTCCCTGCTCTATGTAGTGGGCGCGACGGTACTGGCGCTCCTGCTCTCGGTACTGACCACGATGCTGCTCAGGAAGATCCCTCTCCTGCGGCGTATCGTCCCATAAAAAACAAAAAAGCGGGGCTGTCGCATTTAGCATAGCGATAGCCCCTTAGTATGTCATCCTGAGCTTTAGCGAAGGATCTTATCGTGCAATTTATCCAATCAGATTATACCTTTCATGTGTAATCTAACGGAAAGGTGAGCACTTTCAGATTCTTCACCGGACACGCGTGTCTGTTCAGAATGACATTTTTTGTTTTGCGACAGCCTCTTTTGGCGTTATGCTGTGATGTCAGCAGCCGCAGCCGCAGTCGTTACCGCAACCGTTGCCGCAGCCGCAGCCGTTATTGCCGTTGTTGCCGCAGCAAGCCCACAGGACGATGAGCAGGATGATGATACCGCAGCAGCTGTTGCCGCCGAATAAACCGTTGTTGTTACACATATGTGTTTCCTCCTAAGTGTATTTGTTGCCGACTTTCATCAGCTACACCTTATACTATTCCGCCCACGTGAAAGGGTGACAACAATTCCTCAACTCCGGTCGTTCTTCTTTATCAGAAAAAAATGTTGACAAACCTGTCATACTTATGGTACAATAACTAATCGTGGACGACTGTCCCTTGATGGGCTTTCGTCTCCGTCAAAATGGGTGAAAACGCTAGATTTCATCAGCGCTTTTCGTATGTTTTGACCATCACTGCTTTAGTGTGTTAAACACTTGTCCACGGATAAGCGTTTATCATAAATCAATTCTTTATTATTCTTTGAAAGGAGGAAAACCATGCCAACCTTTAATCAGTTAGTCCGCAAGGGCAGACAGGTAACCGAGAAGAAAGCGAAGGCTCCCGCACTCCTGAAGGGCTGGAACAGCCAGAAGAACCGTGCGATCGACCAGACCTCTCCTCAGAAGCGCGGCGTATGCACCGCCGTCAAGACTGCGACCCCCAAGAAGCCTAACTCTGCGCTCCGTAAGATCGCGAGAGTTCGTCTTTCTAACGGCATCGAAGTCAGTTCCTATATCCCGGGCGTTGGCCATAACCTGCAGGAGCACTCTGTTGTTCTGATCCGCGGCGGCCGTGTTAAGGACTTACCTGGTGTACGTTACCACATCATCCGCGGTACTCTTGATACGCAGGGTGTAAACGGTCGTATGCAGGCCAGATCAAAGTACGGCGCTAAGCGTCCGAAGAAAAAATAAGGAATTGACATTCTCAGTTAATATTTGATATTAACTATTCTGTATTGTTGCAGAGTTTATATAGAGCTGCGGCTCCGACCTCTGCGGCACTACGGGAGTTTGTCACTTTCGAGTACCAATGATTTCTCAAATATTGTGAAGGAGGGAAGTAAAGATGCCCAGAAGAGGTCAGATCGCAAAGCGTGATGTTTTGCCCGATCCGTTGTACAACTCCAAGCTCGTTACCCGTCTGATCAATAATATCATGCTCGACGGTAAGAAGGGCGTAGCCCAGAAGATCGTTTACGGCGCGTTTGATATTATTTCCGATAAGACCGGTAAGGACGCTCTTGAGGTTTTCGAGCAGGCGATGCAGAATTGTATGCCTGAGCTGGAGGTCAAGGCTCGCCGTGTCGGCGGTGCTACCTACCAGGTTCCGATCAAGGTCAGAGACGCCAGAAAGCAGACTCTCGGCCTGCGTTGGATCACCACCTATTCCAGAGCGCGTTCCGAGAGAACGATGAAGGAGAGACTCGCCGGTGAGATCCTCGACGCGGTGAACGGCGCCGGCGGCGCGTTCAAGAAGCGTGAGGACACCCACAAGATGGCTGAGGCCAACAAGGCGTTCGCTCACTACAGCTGGTAATCAGCTGTTTTGCCGATGGATCATATTTGTAGGGACGGTCATCGACCGTCCGCGTCGGCAAGCTCAAGGTATATGAATGAAGATGAAGGCATAATGAAAGTTATGCATACGCACTAAGGAGGATATTATGCCCAGGCAGGTATCGCTTGAAAAAACAAGAAATATCGGCATCATGGCTCATATCGATGCCGGTAAGACCACTACAACCGAGCGTATCCTTTACTATACAGGTATCAACCACAAAATCGGTGAGACGCACGACGGCGCCTCCACCATGGACTGGATGGAGCAGGAGAAGGAGAGAGGTATCACCATCACCTCCGCTGCTACCACCTGTTTCTGGAAGGATAACCGCATCAACATCATCGACACCCCCGGACACGTTGACTTCACCGTTGAAGTCGAGCGTTCTCTGCGCGTTCTGGACGGCTCCGTTACCGTTCTGTGCGCGAAGGGCGGCGTCGAGCCCCAGTCCGAGACTGTTTGGCGCCAGGCGGATAACTACAAGGTTCCCCGCATGGTTTACGTCAACAAGATGGACATTACGGGCGCGGACTTCTACCATGTTCTGCAGATGATGCACGACAGACTCAAATGTAATGCCGTGCCGATCCAGCTGCCCATCGGCTTCGAGGATACCTTCACCGGTATCATCGACCTCGTTGAGATGACCGCCGAGACCTATAGCGGTCCCAACGGCGAGAAGCGCGAGACCATCCCGATCCCCG
Organism: uncultured Ruminococcus sp.; assembly: GCA_902773635.1. Classification (GTDB taxonomy): domain Bacteria; phylum Bacillota; class Clostridia; order Oscillospirales; family Acutalibacteraceae; genus Ruminococcoides. The sequence continues at coordinate 16,464 of CACYFH010000013.1, forward strand.
ATGATATGAAGGACAAGGCTCAGGAGTATCATGATCAGCTCATCGAGGCTGTCGCTGAGACCAGCGAAGAGCTGATGGAAAAATATTTTGCCGGTGAGGAGCTCACCATCGACGAGATCAAGGGCGCTATCCGCAAGGCGACTATCGCCAACGAGATGGTTCCCGTCTGCTGCGGTACCTCTTACCGCAACAAGGGCGTCCAGAAGCTGCTGGACGCGATCGTCGACTACATGCCCGCTCCCACCGATATCCCCGCCATCAAGGGCGTGGACGTCGAGACCGGCGAGGAGTGCGAGCGTCACGCTAGCGACGACGAGCCCTTCTCCGCTCTCGCATTCAAGATCGCTACCGACCCCTACGTCGGTAAGCTGTGCTTCTTCCGCGTTTACTCCGGTAAGGTCGAGAAGGGCACCGCGGTCTTCAACTCCACAAAGGGTAAGCACGAGCGCATCGGCCGTATCCTGCAGATGCACGCCAATGACCGTAAGGACATCGACGTTTGCTACTCCGGTGATATCGCCGCCGCCGTCGGTTTGAAGAACACCACCACCGGCGACACCCTTTGTGATGAGAACCACCCTGTTATCCTCGAGTCTATGGAGTTCCCGGAGCCTGTTATCAAGGTTGCCATCGAGCCCAAGACCAAGGCAGGCCAGGAGAAGATGGGTATCGCTCTCGCGAAGCTCGCTGAGGAAGACCCCACCTTCAAGGCGTACACCGACGAGGAGACCGGCCAGACCATCATCGCCGGTATGGGTGAGCTCCACCTCGAGATCATCGTCGACCGACTCCTCCGCGAGTTCAAGGTCGAAGCTAACATCGGTAAGCCCCAGGTTGCGTACAAAGAGACCATCCGCCGTGAAGCGGACGTCGATCAGAAGTACGCCCGTCAGTCCGGCGGTAAGGGTCAGTACGGTCACGTTAAGCTCCGTATCTTCCCGAATCCCGGCAAGGGCTACGAGTTCGTCAACTCCGTTGTCGGCGGTGCGATTCCGAAGGAATACATCCCGGCAGTCGACGCAGGTATCCAGGGCGCTATGCTCAGCGGTGTCCTCGCCGGCTACAACGTAGTAGACGTCAAGTGCGAGTTATACGACGGCTCCTATCATGAGGTCGACTCCTCTGAAATGGCGTTCAAGATTGCCGGTTCCATGGCGTTCAAGGAGGCTATGAAGAAGGCTGATCCGGTTCTGCTCGAGCCGATCATGAAGGTCAGCGTCGTTGTTCCTGAGGAATATGCCGGTACCGTATTCGGCGACTTCAATGCGCGCCGCGGTGCTGTAAGAGGTCAGGAGATCGATAACGGCGTTGCCCGTATCGTCGCTGACGTTCCGCTCTCCAACATGTTCGGTTACGCGACCGACCTGCGTTCTAAGACCCAGGGTCGCGGCAACTACGTCATGGAGCCCTCTCACCACGCAGAGGTTCCCAAGAACGTAGGCGAGGAGATCATGTCCGAGCGTAATAAGAAGTAATATGTGAAGACATGGGGCCCCCGAAACGCCCCGCGTTTTGGGGAAAGGCGGAGCAACGGAGCGATTAGAAAATTATTCTTTGAATGATTTTCGGTGAGCGCAGTTCGCGACGCCGCGGGCGAAGAGATCATGTCCGAGCGCAACAAGAAGTAAAATTTATAAATTATCCGCTTTATTTGGCGGAAAATTACAAAAAGCTATTGCAATTCTAGTTTAGAATTGGTAAAATAACTTTAACCAGTTTAAAGGAGGATGTATTCCAATGGCAAGACAAAAGTTTGAAAGAAATAAACCGCATGTAAACATCGGTACCATCGGCCACGTTGACCATGGTAAGACCACTCTGACCGCTGCTATCACCAAGGTTCTGAACTTAGGCGGTTCCGCTGCCTTCGTTGATTATGCCAACATCGATAAGGCTCCCGAGGAGCGCGAGCGTGGTATCACAATCAACACCGCTCACGTTGAGTACGAGACCGAGAAGCGTCACTATGCTCACGTTGACTGCCCCGGACATGCTGACTACGTTAAGAACATGATCACCGGTGCTGCTCAGATGGACGGCGCTATCCTCGTTGTTTCCGCTGCTGACGGCCCCATGCCCCAGACCCGTGAGCACATCCTGCTCTCCCGTCAGGTTGGCGTTCCCTACATCGTTGTATTCATGAACAAGACCGACCAGGTTGACGATCCCGAGCTGCTCGAGCTGGTTGAGATGGAGATCCGTGAGCTGCTCGACGAGTATGAGTTCCCCGGCGACGAGACCCCGATCATCAAGGGCTCTGCTTATCTTGCTCTGACCTCTCCCTCTACCGACCCCAACGCTCCCGAGTATCAGTGCATCCATGAGCTGATGGACGCTGTCGACGAGTTCATCCCGACTCCTGAGCGTAAGGCTGACCTGCCCTTCCTGATGCCCGTTGAGGACGTCTTCACCATCACCGGCCGCGGTACTGTTGCTACCGGTCGTGTTGAGAGAGGCCAGATCCGTACTTCCGAGTCCGTTGAGATCGTTGGTCTGACCGACGAGAAGAGAACCGTTGTTGTTACCGGTCTTGAGATGTTCAGAAAGACTCTGGACTATGCTGAGGCCGGCGATAACGTAGGCGTTCTGCTCCGTGGCGTTCAGAGAAACGAGATCGAGAGAGGTCAGGTTCTTGCTAAGCCCGGCACCATTCATCCCCACACCAAGTTCCGCGGCCAGGTTTACGTTCTGACCAAGGACGAGGGCGGCCGTCATACTCCGTTCTTCAACAACTATCGTCCCCAGTTCTATTTCAGAACTACCGACGTTACCGGTACCATCACTCTGCCCGAGGGCACTGAGATGTGCATGCCCGGCGATAACGTAGAGATGGATGTTGAGCTGATCACTCCTATCGCTATCGAAGTTGGTCTGCGTTTCGCTATCCGTGAGGGTGGCCGTACCGTAGGTTCCGGCGCTGTTATCGCTATCAACGAGTAATTTCTTTCAACAGAATTATCACTTGATCCACAGATCCCGATGTCTGACGTCCGTCCGGCATCGGGATTTTTGACGTGCGCGTCTTATCTTCTTATAACAGAAAACGTCTTGCAATCCTGATTGTTTTATTGTACAATCATATCAACAAGCAGAAGGAGGCAGATTTATGCTGAATAATGAAGATTTTGCAGAAGAAGAGTATACCCCGGAGATCATCACATTGGAAGATGACCTCGGCAACGAGAAGGATTTCGAGTTCCTCGACGTCGTGGAGTATGAGGGCGACGAGTATATCGTCCTTCTCCCGACCGACGAGGACGAGCAGAGCGAGGTCATGATCCTCCGCATCGAGTCCGTCGACGACGAAAACGAGAACTACGTCGGCATCGACGACGAAGAAGTCTTGCAGAAGGTTTTCGACATCTTCAAATCCAGATTCCAGGACGAATTCGATTTTGAGTAAGTGCCACATATATGTCTGAAACTTTACCAAAACGGAAACATCCTCGCTTAAAGCATTTTGATTACAGTCAGAATATGCGATACTTTATCACGATATGTACACACAAAAAAAGGTGTATCCTATCAAGTGTGAGAGTAGGGCGGGGGCTTGCTCCCGCCGAAACGCATAAGACAGCAGTCGGTCAGGTGATTGAGCGAACTCTTTTGGAAATGCCAAAGCGATATCCGTATCTGATAATTGACAAGTATGTTGTAATGCCGAATCATATTCATGTGATATTTGGTATACTGGCTCCGGCGGGAGCAAGCCCCCGCCCTACGATCAGCGATATCGTCTGCGCATTCAAATCATTAAGTACACGGGAGTGCAAAAGCACTCAACTAATAGACAACAAACTGTGGCAAACATCATTTCACGACCACATCGTCCGCAATGAAACCGACTACCGTGCTATCTGGGAGTACATCGACACGAATCCGACCCGCCGGGCGGATGACAAATACTATTCCGAGGGCGCCGCGGCGCTCATGAATACATAACAAACCCCAACGCAATATGAAAGGAGAAATCATGAACAAATTTAAATCCCTGATCCCGTCCATCCTGATCCTGCTTTTTGAAGCGGTGATCGGCGTTCTGATGATCATATTCGGAGAGCGATTCAACCAGGCGATCATCATCGCCTTCGGCGCGCTGATGATTATCGGCGCGATCGTCACCCTCATCCGCGGTCTGATTGCGAGGAGGAAGGAAGGCGGAAACGGCGCGGCTCCGATTACCGCCGCCCTCATCATGGCGCTGATCGGCATATTCTTCGTCGCCGCTTCGGGCTTCATCATGCCCGCCATCATGCTGGTGCTCGGCGTCATCATGGCGATCAACGGTATCTTTAAGATATCCGAGTTCTTCCAGCTTCGCCGTGAGGGCAACACCTCCGTCTTTACCCTGATCAGCGCGATCATCACCATCATTCTCGGCTTCGTGATCGCCTTCAACCCCTTCGGCGCGAGCGACGTCATGTGGAAGATCGTCGGCATCCTGATCACCGTTTCCGCCGCGATCGACCTGATCGCCCTGATCTATATCTTCGTCAAGCTGAAGAAAGCGCCCCAAAAGACGGTCGACGTCGAGGGCAAAGAGGTCGACGACCAAAAACGTCTGCACTGAACGCACAAGAAAACAATATGAGGTGATATGACTATGAAACGTATCCTCCCGCTTATCCTGTCCGTTTTACTCATTTTCTCCTGTCTGACCGCCTGCGGCGAGAAGGGCACGCAGGTCGCCCCGATCGACGCAAAGGATGTGCAGGTTGTCACCGCCACGACCGCGCTGCACTCCTCCTACATGTATGTGATCACCGACGAATCCGCGATCAAGGAGCTGGTCGGCATCTATAATTCCGTCCGCTATGAGTCGGTACCCGAGGGCGAAGCGCCGGATATCTTAATGGATACTCTGTATTCTCTCAGCTTCGCAAAATCTTTTGACAACGGCGTTCTCGGCGAGTCCATCACCAATATCGGCATCTCGCCGAAGGGCTATGTCTTTATGACCGACGGCGTGACCTATAAGCTGACCTCCTCCTTTGATGAGGCAAAGCTCAAGTCCATTCTGGAGAAATACAATATCGCGCCCTAAGGAAAAAACAAAACCCCGCAGTCCATCTGAACTGCGGGGTCATTTTTATGCGGTTGATCAGCCTTCCTCGGGGAAGAACTTCTCGTGGATCGCGGAGACAGCCTTGTCAGCGTCACACTTGTTGATGATGACGGAGACCTTGATCTCAGAGGTCGAGATCATGCGGATGTTGATCTGCTTGTCATACAGCGCCTCAAACATCTTGCTCGCTACGCCCGCGTGGCTCTCCATGCCTGCGCCGACGATGGAGACCTTCGCGACGTCGTCGTCATAGTCGACGCCTTTCGCGCCGATGCTCTCCGCGAACTCATCGCAGATCGCCTTCGCCTCCGCGCCCTTGTTGATCGCAACGGTGAAGGCGATGTCCTTCGTGCCGTCTCTCCCGACGCTCTGCAGGATCACGTCAACGTTGATCTTCTTCGCCGCCAGCTTAGAGAACAGCTTGAATACCATCCCGGGTCTGTCGGGAATGCAGGTGATTGATAAGCGGGCTACGTCGGTGTCCTTCGCGACGCCGCTGATAAGCATTTTTTCCATTTTTACCTTCTCCTTTACGATAGTGCCCGGGACTCTGGTGTAGGAAGAGAGAACCTCGAGCTCGATATTGTACTTCTTCGCCATTTCGACGGAACGGTTGTTCAGAACCTGCGCGCCCAGCGTCGCCAGCTCCAGCATCTCGTCATAAGAGATCTCGTCAAGCTTGGTCGCGTTCGGTACCTTGCGCGGATCGGCAGTGAAAACGCCCTCTACGTCGGTGTAGATCTGGCACAGATCGGCGTGCATCGCTGCCGCGATCGCCACGGCGCTGGTGTCGGAGCCGCCTCTGCCCAGCGTGGTGATATCGTCATAGCGGGAGATCCCTTGGAATCCGCAGACGACGACGATCTTGTTCTGCTCGATCTCGCGGCGGATGCGGTCGGCTTCGACCCTGCGGATACGCGCGGAAGTGTGCGCGGATGAGGTGCGGAAGCCCGCCTGCCAGCCGGTGAGGGAGATCGCGGGATAGCCCATATCCTGAATACACATCGCGAGCAGAGAAGCGGAGATCTGTTCGCCGGAGGCGAGCAGCATATCCATCTCGCGGTTGGTGGGCTTATCGGTGATCTCAGCAGCCTTGGCGATCAGGTCGTCGGTGGTGTCGCCCTGAGCGGAAACGACAACGACAACGCTGTTGCCCTTCTTATAGCTGTCGGTAACGATACCGGCAACGTTGCGGACGCGCTCCGCGTCCTTGACGGATGTACCGCCGAATTTCATGACAATCAAACTCATGGTTTTTCATAACCCCCAGAATATAGTGAATAATGAATAAAGAATAGAGAATAGGGAATAACGGCGGGAGGGCTTCGCCCTCACCCGATGGATTCTATATTTTCAAAACGCGTCAGCGTTTCCCTTCATTATTCATTTTTCAGTTTTAAGTATTCAGTATTCATTGACCCTTTACAGGTCTCCGATCCTGATAACGGATTCAGCCTTGAAGCCGTCTACCTTCGCGAGCTTCTCTTCAAACTCGCTCAGCGCCATCGGCTCGGTGATGAACGCAAGCTCATTCTCAGCGGCATTCTTTCTGCTGAGCTGATGCACGCCGCCGAATACGGCTTTTGCATTATCATATGCAGCCGCCTTGTCGTCTGCCACACCGCGGACGTACATCGCGCGGACGCTCTCTTCATAGGGCAGTACGGAGCCGTTGTCGGAATCCGACCAGAACAGATATTTTCTGGATTTCAGATGCTTGATGCTGTCGATCACGTCGGCAACGACCGCGGAAGCGGTGGGCAGCTTGCCCGCGCCTCTGCCGTAGAATACCACGTCGCCGGTGCAGTCGCCGCGCACCATGATGCCGTTGAAAACGTCGTCGATATTGGCGAGCTGGCTGAGGTTCGGAACGAACATCGGCGCTACGATGATGTCGATGGTGTCCTTGCCGAGCTTCTTGACGGAGCCGATCAGCTTGATCACGCCGCCCCATTCGCCCGCGTATTCCACGTCAGCCGCGGTGATCTTGGTGATGCCTTCTGTATGTACCGCTTCGGGGTAGATGTGCTTGCCGAAGGTGAGGGAGGCGAGGATGCAGATCTTGCGGCACGCGTCGTGACCCTCTACGTCCGCCTCGGGATTGCGCTCGGCATAGCCCAGCTCCTGCGCCATTTTCAGCGCCTCGTCAAAGCCCATGCCCTCGTGGAACATCTTGGTCAGGATGAAGTTGGTGGTGCCGTTGAGGATACCCGCGATCTCGCTGACGTTGTTCGCGACCAGACACTGGTTGATCGGGCGGATGATCGGGATGCCGCCGCCGACGCTCGCCTCAAAGAGGAAGTTCGCGTTCTGCTCGGAAGCGATCGCCAGAAGCTCCGCGCCGTAAGCCGCGACCAGCTCCTTGTTGGAGGTGACGACGCTCTTGCCGCTCGAGAGACATTCCTTGACGTACTCGTATGCGGGGTGCAGACCGCCCATCGTCTCTACTACGACGCGTACCTCAAGGTCGTTCGCAATCTTGGAGAAATCCTTGGTGAACCGATCCGCAAAGGGAGAGTCCGGGAATTCTCTGAGGTCGAGAATGTATTTGACGTCGATCTCCTCGCCGATCGCGGCAAAGAGCTTTTTCTTATGCGTGGCGAAGATCTCCGCCACACCTGAGCCGACGACGCCGTGGCCCATGATCGCAATAGAAATCATTTCATTCTACCTTCCTTATCTATATTCAACATAGTCTGTAAATCAGCCTTCGGGGTTCTCGGGGTTGGGATTCGGGTCGGGATCGGGCGTGGGATCGACCGGCTCGTCTCCGCCGCTCTCGGTCGGCAGATTTTCCCCGCCGTCCTCGGTGGGCTCTTCTCCGCCTTCGCTCGGATCCTCGCCCGAGGTCGTTTCTTCCTGTCCGTCATATTCCGTGCCGTAGGGTGAGGTGCTCAACTCCGTCGGGACGGAGCTTCCGCCACCCAGCGCGCCCGCCGTATGGATACCCATGCAGTATTCGGGCATATCCTTCTCGGTGAAGTAGCCGGTCGCGGTGTTGGTGCAGTAGGACGCCGCCAGCAGACCCGAGCCCTTGCAGTAGGTCGCCGGGATGATGGTATCCGGCATCGTGAATTCCTTGTAGGGCTTGTTCTGTAAATAGTTGGACATGACCTTCTGCCAGATGATGGTCGCCAAGCCATAGTAGTTGACGGAATCCGGCTGGTCATAGCCGACCCAGCACGCCATCGTGCAGTACGGCGACGCGCCGACGAACCACAGGTCGCGGTCGTAGTCGGTGGTACCGGTCTTGCCGACGATATCCCAGCCCTGGATCTGGGCGTAGGAGGAAGCCGTGTGGGTGGAGGTCATGACGTTGTATTTCAGCGCACGGTTCATCTTGTAAGCCGTCTCGGGCGTGTAAGCCTCGACGGGCTGGTTGTTGCGGTTGTCGAGGATGATCGTGTCGTTCTGATCGGTAACGTAGTAGTAGGTGTACGGCTCATAGTAGAGACCGCCGTTGCCGACGTATTCCATCGCCGCCGCCATCTCGCGGACGGTGACGCCGCCGACCATACCGCCGAGGGAGAGCGAACCGACGTTCTTCTCGTCCTGCTCGTTGAGGTTGTGGAAGCCCATGTTCTTGGTCGCCTGCTCAAAGGCGGTTTCCGTGCCGATCAGCTCCATCGTCTGGACTGCCGCGGCGTTGGACGACCAAGAGAGCGCTTCGGGGAGCGTCATATATTCGTAGTATCCGCTGTATGCGTTGGAAGGACCGGCGATCCAGCCGCCGTAGCCGTCCTCTCTCCATTTCTCGATCGGCTGATCCTTGACCAGCGAGGAGTAGTTGTAGATGCCCTGGTCGATCGCGAGGGGATAGGGGATGACCGCCTTGATGGAGGAACCGGGCTGTAACACGGAGTGCGAGGCGCGGTCCCAGTCGAGGTTGCCTTCCTTTTCCTTAGAGGAGCCGACGGTCGCGATGACGCGTCCGTCATAGTCCACCATCGTCATCGCGGTCTGCAGATCCCAGTCATAGTCGACGTTGGATTTCAGCGCCTCCGACTCGATCATATCCTGCGCCTCTTTATCCATCGCGCAGTAGATCTTCAGACCCTCGGTGTACAGCTTTAAGGAAGCCGCGTCCTCGGAGATATCATAGTACTTCGCCAGATCGCGGCAGAGGTCGTAATACATCTGGTCGATATACCAGTTCTGAACTTCGATGGTGTCCTCCTCGTCCTCGTCGTCGCTGCTTTCGCCCGCTCCGACGAAGGTCATTGTCGCGGATTCCGCCATCGCCGCGTCATATTCTTCCTTGGTGATCTTGCCCTGCTCATACATCTGGTCGAGCACGGTCTCTCTGCGTTCCTTGTTGTTCTCAGGGTAGACCAGCGGGTTCCAGCGCGAGGGGTTCTGCGTGATGCCCGCGATCGCGGCGCACTGCGCGATCGAGCATTCGCCGATCGGCTTGTCGAAGTAAAGCTCCGACGCCGCCTCAACACCCTGACAGTTGTTGCCGAAGTTGACGACGTTCAGGTACGCTTCTAAGATATCATCCTTGCTGTATTCGCGCTCGATATTCAGCGCGCGGAAGATCTCGCGGAGCTTACGGGTCAGCGAGACCTCGTTGTCGTCCGTGATATTCTTGATGAGCTGCTGGGTGAGGGTGGAGCCGCCGTAGTTGGAGCGTCCGGTCACCAGCGAGAGGATCGCCGAGCCGGTGCGGTACCAGTCTACGCCCTTGTGCTCGTAAAAACGCTTGTCCTCGATCGCGATGATCGCGTCGCCCATCGCCTTCGGCATCTCGCTCATATCGACCCAGATGCGGTTTTCCGTACCGTACAGGGTCTGATATTCTTCAAATTTCCCGCTCTCGGGGTTCTCCACATAGATAAAGGAGCTGAGGTTTAGCGAACGCGCGTTCAGGTCGATACCGGTCGGCTCGTTGGCGATCTTGAGCACATAAATGCCGACGGAGATGCCCACGATGATGCCCGCTACCAAGAGGATCATGAACACGGTCAGCAGTCCTCTGCCGATCAGCGAGAAGAAACTCTTCACGCCGCTCTGCTTTTTCGGCGGCATGTCGATCTTGTCGGTATATTTACTGATGTCGGTCTTTCTCATGCTTGACCTCCGATTCTTCTATACAATATATATTGCAATTATACCACTTTTGAGCGAAAAAATAAATATCTTTTTCCAAAAAGACGGAGAATTTACACAAGAAACACCCTCTGATTATAGGAATAATAGATAAAAAACGGGGCAGAATGATAGTGAGGTGAACGAATTGAAGAAGCTGTTACTGATCACCGGCGTCGTCCTGACGGCATACCTGATCCTGATGACGACGGTCGCGCCGCGCTCTGCCGCGCCATCCGTCAGCGCCGCGGATATCGTGCAGGAGCCGCCCTATCTCGTCACGGAGCGCGACGGCTGCGTCGCCGTCTACCGGAACGGGTCGTTGATGAAAACCACCGATACCCTCGTGTCGAATCTGCCGAAGTCCGATATATCCCGTCTCAAAGAGGGCATCCGGCTCCAAACGGAAAAGGAGCTGAAAGCCATCCTCGAGGATCTCTGTTCCTGACGCTTGCGTTGCACTTTCGATGTGTAGGGGCGGCGCCCTCGACGCCCCGCCCGATCAAACCGGGATATTGCAAAACTCTTTCGCATAGTATATAATTGTATGTATTCAGAAACGAGGGAGGGATCATATGTCAAAGGCTGTGACGACGCGCTATACGGTCGATACCAGTCTGCGCTTGAAGCGTCCGGTACGCATCGCCCACGTCTCCGATCTTCATGAGCGCAACTGCGACGATATCCTTTCTCTGATGGAGCAGGAGAAGCCCGACCTCATCATGGTCACGGGCGATACCTTTGAGCGTTATGACAACCGTCCCCAGTATGATTTCTACCGCCGACCGATCAAGCGCCTGATCATCAATACGATCCACTACACGAACTTCCTGCTGACCAAGATCGAGCCCAAAAGCCGCAAGGCGAACGTCGAGAACGTCCATCGCTTTCTCAGCCGCGCCGCGCGTCTCGCGCCCGTGTACATGAGCCTCGGCAACCATGAGCAGAAGCTCCTCGACGAGGACTATCTCTTCCTCGCGCAGAATGGCGTCACCCTGCTGGAGAACGCCGATACCGCCGTACAGCTCGGGGATTTTTCCTTCACCCTCGGCGGCATGTCCGTCTGGGACTATGAGGAGTGGCTCCCCACCTTTCTGAGCAAGAGCGGCTACAAGATACTACTGTGCCACGAGCCCAACCAGTATATCCAAGAGCTTGTCGATCAAAATATCGACCTCACCCTCTCCGGCCATACCCACGGCGGTCAGATGCGCATCGGCAGGAAGGGCATGGGCTTTTTCGTCCCCGGTCAGGGCCTTTTCGGAAAGTACGCCCACGGCTGTTTTTTTGACGGCAGGCTGATCGTTTCCGCCGGCTGTGCCAACACCGTCGCCTTCCCGCGACCCTTCAACCCGCGGGAGCTTGTCATGATAGAATTGAGGTAAATGATGGAGAAATTTGATATCCAGTCCGCACCGCTCGAGATCGAGCGCAAATTCCTGATCAAATATCCCGATATCGCCGCCCTGCAGAGGATGCCCGGCTATCGCGTCCTACATATGGAGCAGACCTATCTGCACGCGGACGCGGACTTCATCGGCGGGCGCATCCGCCGCATCGCCGAGGGCGACAGCGTGCGCTATATCTATACTTATAAGGAAAAGCTCACCGAGATGACCCGCCGCGAGTATGAGCGGGAGCTGACCGAGCAGGAATACCGTGACCTCATGCTCCACAAGGAGCCGCAGTCCATGACCATCCGCAAGGACAGGCATTGTTTTCTGTACGCCGATCTCTTATACGAGCTGGACGTCTATGAATTCTGGGACGATCAGGCGACTTTAGAAGCCGAGGTCAAGAGCGAGTCCACCCCGATCCCCGTCCCGCCTTGCGTCGAGCTGATCAAAGAGGTCACCGGCGACGTCCGCTATAACAACTCCCGCCTCGCCTTCAACCACGGCGTGATCCTTTAAGGCTCCCTTTGGTAAAGAGAGGACGCGCGCGTCGCAATCCGGAGGAATTGCATGATTGTCTGAGGCGAAGCCGAGTTTCCATTGATCATTTTAAGCATATAAAGCGAAAAGCCCCGCGCTCAGCGCAATATCATTAAGTTAAGCGAAGGCTCCCTTTGGTAAAGGGAGTTTTCGATCAAGCGGATCAGGCTTCATGCGCCTTTTTCCATTTTTTGATCTGCGCTTCAATATCCTTGATTTCCTCGGCGTTCGCAAGGCTGTTCAGGTAAGCCGAGAAGAGACCGGGCATGCCGTTTTCAGAATTATCCTCAAGGTATTCGCGCAGGAAAAATTCCTCTTTTGTGAGCTTCGGGGAGAATTTTCTTGCATAACTGCGGGAAATCAGCTCGAAGCCTTCGATTTGCACGACGTCTTTTTTCATCAACGATTTGATCAGAGAGTGGACGTAGCTGTCCTTCCATGTTTTTTCGCCGGAAAGCTCGACAATCTCAGAGCAGGATAGGGGTCGGTCGACGCTCCATAGGAGGTTCATAATTTGTTTTTCACTTTTGGTTAGCATGGTTTTCACTCCTTTTTCACCGGTTTTGATAATTATAAAAGAAGCGCATGAATATGTCAATGATTTCTTATGATTTTTCACATAAACGTCAGATTTCTGTCACGATGTGATCAATATGCGGGTGTATAGTTTGACTGTAATCAAAAATGATTCACAAAAACCTTTCAAATAGGAGGAATACACCATGAAAAAGAAAGTAATCGGCGTGCTCTTAGCCGCGCTTATGTTGACAGCATCCCTCGCCGCATGCTCCGGCTCTCAGAATACCGCGGAGGTGACCCAGACCTCGGTGACCACCCCCGTCACCCGGAACCAGACCGCCACCCAGTCCGCTCAGACCGCGACCCAGGCGCAGAGCAGCTCTGATTTCAGCGGCGTCGTCACCACCGCGAACGTGACCTCCGGCGGCGCGATCAACGCCTCCGAGCTTTTCACCGAGCGCGACCTCACCCAAAACGCAGATACCTCGTCCGCAACCTCATACACCCTTACCGATAACAACACCATCACGATCACCGAGGCGGGCGTCTACGTCCTCACCGGCTCGGCGAGCAACGCCACCGTGATCGTGGAAGCCGCTGACGACGCGAAGGTACAGCTCGTCCTCAACGGCGTGACCGTCAATAACACTTCCGCTCCGGCGATCTACGTCAAGAGCGCGGATAAGGTCTTTGTCACCACCGCTCAGGGCACGGAGAACACCCTCAACGTGACCGGCGCCTTCACCGCCGACGGCGAGACCAACACCGACGCGGTCATTTTCAGCAAGGACGACCTCGTGCTCAACGGCCTCGGAACCCTGAACATCACCAGCTCCGATAACGGTATCAGCGGCAAGGATGATATCAAGATCACCGGCGGTACGATCAATATTACCAGCGCCTCCGACGCGATCGAGGCCAACGACAGCATCGCGATCGCCGACGGTACCGTCAATATTACCTCTCAGAAGGACGGTCTCCACGCGGAGAACGACGAGGACAACAGCACCGGCTATATCTATATCTGCGGCGGCACGATCAATATTGAGGCTTCAAGCGACGGCGTCCAGGCTACCACGGCCGCCCAGATCGACGGCGGCACCATCAGCGTCAACGGCTCCGAGGGCGTCGAAGCCACCTACGTTCAGATCAACGGCGGTACCGTCACCGTCAATGCCTACGACGACGGCATCAACGCGTCGGCTAAGTCGACCGCATATACCGTCACGGTTGAGATCAACGGCGGCGACATCACCGTCAACATGGCGCAGGGCGACACCGACGGCGTCGATTCCAACGGCAATCTCTACATCAACGGCGGCACCATCAGCGTCAACGCCCAGTCTCCCTTCGACTACGACGGCGAAGCCCAGCACAACGGCGGCACCATCATCGTCAACGGCACCGAGACCGACCAAATCACCAACCAGATGATGGGCGGCGGTATGATGGGCGGCGGCATGGGCGGCCCCGGCGGTATGGGCGGCTTCCGTTAAACCAATCCAATACACCCCAGGTTTCAAATAATCATTCCGGTCATCGCGAGGGCTTTTGCCCGTGGCAATCCCACAAAGAGGGAATCCAACGTTTCAGCTTCAATTTGTGGGAATGACAGCGGTTTTATACAGGGCGTCGGTTCATCCGGCGCCCTCAGCTTGTCAAATAGTCATATTAGTGAGAGGCAGACGGATTTCAAGGCTCCCTTTGGTAAAGGGAGCTGTCGCGATTAAGCGACTGAGGGATTGTATGAATTGTTTGAGGCGGACACGCGTGCCCGCCGAGTATCCAAAGTCCGAGGGTGCCGGTTCATCCGGCGCCTTGTTTTTTAGCTCATAATGCAGGGGACGACGCTCGCAACGTCCCGACGTCCGCAGATATTTCCGTTGACAACCCCTTCTCCCGATGCTACAATACTCTCGAACCCACTATACATTATATATAAGGTGATCCGTATGAAGCTCAATGAAAATTTCCTGATCCACACCTCCGACGGCGAGACCCTCCTTGTCCCCACGGCGGAAGCCTCCTTCCGCGGCATCGTCCGCTGCAACAAGAGCGTCGAGGCGATCCTGCGCTGTTTGGAGCACGGCGCGGATGAAGAGGAGATCGTTCAGAGTCTATGCGACCGTTTTGACGGCGATGAAGCCGATATCCGCGCGGACGTGAAGTCCGTTCTGTCCGATCTGCGCGGCGTCGGCGCGATCGACGAATGATCTATACAAAGAATCATGAAAAAACCTCGGCTGTATGCTTTTTTGTGGCATACAGCCCTATTTTATACAAAAAGCTGAGAAACCGACTAAAATCTTGATATAATTCATACAAATATTTCATCTTTTATTTCTGCCTCAGAAATATTATCGTGATATGAGTGTGATATAATGACGATGTGTAATTCTAACATGGGTCAATAGGGGATGAACGATTGAGGAAATTCCCGAACTCATGGGAGAAAATCTTGAAAAGGAGGGAAATTTTTGCTGAATTCTTTTCGAAAGAAAGCAAAGTTGAAGAGCCGTGCGCTCAGCCTTTTGCTGGCGGTTGTGCTGGTGCTCTCTCTGCTGACGGTCGGATTGACAGCGACGATCTCGGCTGATACGAGCGCCAAGACGTTCTACTTTGATACCACAAAGTACACGGATTGGGAGCCGTCCACAGGCGAGCAGCTCGTCGCGACCTTTACCAACAGCAGCGGGGCGCAGGTCGGCGCGGTCGTTTCTTTGACCAAGCGGAAAGCGAATCTTTGGTCGCTCACCGCTCCCGCGGGATCTGCCAATATCCAGCTTTATGTCGTCAAAAACGGCTTCACCATGCTGAGCAACACCCCTGCAGCAGGCAAGCAGCGCGTCTTCTTCAACAACGCGAAAGCGAACTGGAATCCGCCCAAGGTCTACACATGGAACGACAGCAGCGTCTCTGAGAAGGCGTGGCCCGGCAACGCGATGACGCAGATCGGTACGTCAAAGTATTACTACTATGATACGCCGTACAACAACGTCATCTTCAACAACGGGTCCAACGTCCAGACCGACGACCTCAAGATCGAGAAGCCGAATCCTGTCTTTTCCAAGGCGAGCGGCAGCGGCTGGGACAACGCGGCATACTATAAATGTTATGCCAACGTCGACCTGACCGACCGCCCCGAGAACGCGGACGTGATCTACGCTGCCGGCGAGAACACGACCAAGTTCAGTAAGTATGCCTATAAGAGCACGGATCCCAGGAACTTCACAGACCCCGAGACCATCTACCTCTACGCGCCCAACTGGACGGACGCGTCCAAGGTACAGGTGGGCTGGGACTACAACGATCCTTATCAGACGAAGGTCAATATGACCGCCGACAGCGCCTACGGTACAGGCTTCTACACGGCGACAGTACCTCAGGGCGCTACCCTGCAGTTCTGGTACGGAGAAGCAAGCTCCAAGCAGACCGTATCTCCTCAGAACGGTAACAACTGCTACACCCTCAAGAACAATGCCAATATCTGGTGCAACCCCGCCACCGCGGAGAACGGTGAGTACACCGACCTGACCGCGGGCATCGAGGCGAGAAACCAGCACCAGACCGGCAACGCCTTCTGGGTAGATGCAGTCTACTACGACTACCTCTCCGATACTGAGCTGACCGACGGCTGGCTGAACCCCAAGAAGGCAGGTACAGGCCACAACGGTTCTGCGGACGACTGGTATGAGAACTACCAGTTCAACAACCTGATCAGCGCCTATGCCGGCGCCAACGGCGTCACCTTCCCGCTGTACTTCGGCAACTTCTGTAACACCCCGAAGTCTTACGGCTACAATAATCAGGGTGTCAGTAGCCATGGCGGTCCGTAAGGCAACGCGATCAAGGGCCTGTACAACTATTATTATTATGTGAACAACTCCAACGGTATGCCCGACCTGCATTATGCAGTCCAGGGTCTTGCCGGTAACGCGCTGGAAAGCGACGGTACCATCCGCTTCTCCTCCGGCGCAAGGATGCCCTATTTCGACAGCAACTGGCTGAAGAACACGAAGGTCAGCGATCGCTCTATCGGTACGACCGTCGCGTCCTACTTCCCGTTCAGACAGACGGATCTGGGTAACGGCGTTACCAAGTACAGCTTTGACTCTCAGAACGGTACGGATAACGTATTCTTCAACTGGAGCGGCAGCACCCCGAGCTCTGTCGGCTACAGCACCGACGCCGCGAATTACGGCGTGGATGACGGTTTGAAGTACTTCATGTACAATACCGCCTCCGGCAAGGGTATCTTCCCCTTCAACCGCCAGAACGCCAGCAACGGCGGCAACAATAACCTTGACTACGGCTTCGGCATCAAGATGGAGATGGACTTCCGTATTCCTGAGGGCGGTATACTGCCCGACGGTAATGATTGTAAGTTCTCCTTCTCCGGAGACGACGACCTGTGGGTCTATATCTCCGAGCTCAAGCCCGACGGCACCCCCGACTATGAGAACGCGATCCTCGCGCTCGACCTCGGCGGCAACCATAAGCAGGCTGAGGGTGAGATCAACTTCCGCACCCGCACCGCTACTACCACCACCAAGGCTGTCACCGCGACCCAGAACATCAACTTCAAGAGCGACACCATCTATGTAGAAGACAGCTACAACTGGGGCTCTATGTGGATGCATGCGTGGGACGGCGATACCAAGGACTTCCAGATGGGCAGCGTCACCGTCAACGGTAAGAAGTATTATACCGCTACTCTTGCTCAGATGGGCAACTGCAAGAAGTTCCTGGTTCAGAAGGCGAACGGCGACTGGACCAATAAGTCCGCCGACGCGACCATCACCTCTCACTACGGCAACGTAACATATGCGAACAACCCCAACTGGATCGGCGACGCGAACACCGACGTCAGCTTCACTTCCAATAATCAGGGTATCACCTACTCGACCAAGACCAAGACGGATCTCGGCTTTGCGGATCTCTCCGGCTCCGGTTCCGACGGTCTCGCCGCTACCGGCGCGGGCAACTCCTTCGATCCCAAGAAGACCTACCACATGAGCGTTTTCTATATGGAGCGCGGTATGCTGGAGTCCAACTGCAAGATCGAGTTCACCATGACCCCGATCCCGCCCGCTGAGAACGAGTTCACCGTTGAGAAGATCGTCAACACGACCGACGTCAACGCGGGTCTCAAGGAAGAGCTGACTTCCACTCAATTTGATTTCGCGACCTCTGAAAACGGCGTGGTCAATAAGACTGCGGAGTACAAGCTCAACGGTTATAGTGATGAGACAGTCGATTCCTCCACCGGTAAGTTCCAACTCCGCGACGAGGATTCCGCGTACTTCAACAACCAGTACGCGACCGGCTCCACCCTCAAGGTCACTGAGACCAAGCCCTCCTCCGGTATCAATTACGGTACCACCACCTGGAAGGTCATCAACAATAACACCGGTAACTCTACTTCCGGCAGCGGCCTTTCCACAAACGATATTTCCTTTGATAACGGCGACAACTCCTTTGTTTCCAGAACCGTTGTCTTTACCAACACGCCCGACGTCGGCAGTCTGAATCTCTCCAAGACGATCGTGGATGACACCGCTTCCCACAATACCGTTTCCGATATCACCGACGAGTTCTCCTTTAAGCTCGAGGTCGATATGAACGGCGGCAATAACTATCAGGGCTATCCGCTCAAGTATACCCTGCATACCGCGAACGGCGACATCCCCGTCACCACCGACGACGACGGCACGTTCAGCTTTGAAGCCACCGACAGCGTGACCATCAGCGGTCTGCCCGTCGGCGCGACCTATAAGCTCACCGAGCTTCCCGCCACCGGCTATAAGCCCTATCAGATCAAGCAGGGCAGCGGTAGCGGCTCGAGCTTCACGAGCGGCGTATTCTACCCGACCGTCAGCACCGGCTCCTCGGATATCACCGTCACCAATATGCAGAGCAGCGTCACCGCTGAGCTGAGCGTGAAGAAGTCTCTGCAGGTCGAGGGCACCGATTCCGAGCTCCCCTACATCACCGGTGGCGACAACGGCCTCTTCTCCTTCAAGGCGGAGGGCTTGGGCGCGACCCCGTACACGACGGGCGTCGACAGCCAGCCTGTCAACACCATCAGCGTAGCGGGCACCTATCAGACGGTCAGCAAGACCGGCGCGGACGGCGAGGCAGTATTCACCGCCAGCTCCGACTTCCTGAACATCAAGCACGCGGGCGCATACCTGTACAAGCTGACGGAGGAAGCCACCGTCAACGGTACGACTCCCGATTCCCTTGATCCGGACGATATGATGACCTATAAGAGCGATATCTCGACCGACTCTCACCAGTATTTGGCGCTGATCAAGGTCGATCAGAAATCCGCGACCGATACCTCTCTTGAGGTCAAGTCCGTTGAGTATTACAACTACGACGGCACAAGCGCGATCGGTATCTCCACCTTCGACGACAGCAACAAGATCACGACCGACACTCCCGAGTTCGTCAACACGATCGAAGCCGCTTCCGTCAAGGTCGAGAAGAAGAGCACCGACGGTTCCAAGCTCGAGAACGCCGCGTTCAGCCTGTATAAGGTCACCGGCGACGGCGATTCCGCTTCCATGGTCGACGCGAACCGCATCGACGGCGTAGCGAAGAATACCGATGAAAACGGTATCATCGAGTGGTCGAACCTCGATATCTACGCCCACACCGATTCCTACACCGCTCTGCCCGAGTACCAGTGGTATGCTCTGGTCGAGAACACCGCTCCGGAAGGCCACGCGAAGGACAACAGCATCATCTACTTCACCCTTCCGATGGTCGAGATCAAGGACGGTACGCCTACCGTCAAGTACGACGTCACCTACAAGCTCATCAACGGCGCTCTGCAGAACCCCGACGCGGCAGGTCCCGGCGTGGCGGCAGTCAGGAACATCGGTATCGCCATCGTAGCTTTGGCGTCTGTCCTCCTGCTCGCGTACGTCCTGTTCTTCAGAAAGAAGAAGGCATACGTCCCGCAGCACGGCAGAAAGTAAACCGCGGTTCACTACAGTTAATCAATTTGTTCAAATATTTTATTAAAATACAAAAGGAGAAAAAATCATGAAAAGAATTTTAGCTGTTATCTTAGCAGTTATGCTGATCGCTTCTCTCGGCATCATCGGCGTTTCCGCCGAGGGCGAAAAGCTCACCTTCGACGCTACCGGCGACAACGCCAAGGGCTTCACCTTTGACATCTATCAGGTTGCTACTCTGAACACCACCACCGGTAAGTACACTCCCGCGAACGACGCTGTTACCACCGCTGTCAACACCCCGAACCAGACCGGCGCTCAGCTCCTCGCAGCCCTGCAGGCTATCGCCACCCCCGGCACTCTGGTCAAGGACGACCTCAAGGAAGCTTCCTATGACGCTACCGCTGCGGGTATCTATTATGTCAAGGTCGTCGGCACTCCCGACAACGTCACCATGAAGAAGGATTCCGTCGTTGTATGGCCTGAGGCTGTTGACGGCACCTACACCATGTCCAACCTGACCGTCAACCTTAGCGAGAAGGTCAGCAGCGGTACCGATAACGTTTCCAAGGCTTTCGCAGAGAACGACGAGGCTTCCAAGTCTCTGGGTCAGATCGCAGGCACCAACACCGTTGACTTCCTTCTGACTGCTGATGTCGTCGGTTCCGACGTTGAGCCCGCTACCAAGTTCGTTATCTGGGATAAGATGAGCAAGGGTCTGACCTATGACAAGAACACCGTTAAGGTCTATTATGACGCTGCTCTGACTCAGGACGTCACCTCTTCCTTCGATATCTCCGCAGGCTCCACTATCACCGATACCGACGAATACAAGGACGGCACCTACTTCACCGTTTCCGCTAAGGCTGCTACTCTGGCTGCCGGCTCCACCTTCTACAGCCATGCCTCCAAGAAGGTTTATGTCAAGTACACCGCTACCCTGAACACCAACGCTGTCGTCGCTCCTCAGGCGAACCCCAACAAGGACGGTCTTGACTATCAGATCGGCACCGGCGACGAGGTCCACAAGGACGGTAACGAGCGTTTGGTCTACACCTACAATGTCCGCATCCAGAAGGTCAAGGGCGACACCACCGAGGGTCTGAACGGTCCTAAGTTCAAGCTCATGAAGGCTGACGGCACCACCGTTATCGCTACCGGTGAGGCTAAGACCGTAAACGGCACCGACGGTATCGTAGAGTTCTTCGCTGCCGGCGAGACCACTCCGATCAAGCTGGCTCCCGGCACCTACAAGGTTCAGGAGACTGAGACTGTCAACGGCTATTCTCTGAACACCACCGTTTATGACGTCACCATCGCTGACACCAAGGCGGGCACCACTCCTGCTGAGACTCTCGCTGCTTCTATCTCCGTTCCCAACTATCCCACCAAGCTGCCTGAGACCGGCGGCGCAGGCACTATCATGTTCACCATCATCGGCGGCGCTCTGGTTCTGCTGGCAGGTGCGATGTTCGTCATCATCATGAAGAAGAGAGCTTCCTCCAAGTAAGAAGCACCTTTGAATTGAATCATTGAACGCTATGGCGGCGCAGGTTCACCCTGCGCCGCTTTTTTATACTAAGTTTCCATTTAACGCAATAAATGTTAAAGTGTTTTAATGAAACTTAGTATTATAGCTTTCCCAAATGTAGGGACGACCATCGGTCGTCCGCCGTCGGTCGATACGGTTCGCCGCGGTGTTGCTGTTACCAATCCAATTCTTCCCCCTCTCTTGCAATATCCGCCCGACCGTACTATAATATATGTATTCGTATCATAAGGGGACTGTATGATGAAGCGAAGCGCAAAAACATCACAACAGAATACAGACGCACCCAAAAGAGGCAAGAAAAGCGGTCTCAAGCGCACCCTCCCGCTGGTCGCCGTGCTCCTGATCTTCTTGATCGGCGTGGGCGTGCTCGCCTACCCGCTGATCAGCTCCATGGTCAACAACGCCGAGAACCTCCGCGGCGCCAAGGATTATGTCCAGAAGGCGGCAGAGCTCGACACCTCGTCCATCGACGCCATGCTCGCAGACGCCCAGCGCTACAACGACAGCCTGCACCGCGTCATCCTGACTGACCCGTTTGATGAAGCGTCCTACGGCCTGATCGGCGAGAACTACACCGAGTGCCTGAACATGGACGACAAGGGTCTGATCGGCTATGTGGAGATCCCGAAGATCGACGTCTACCTCCCGATCTACCACGGCACCTCTCTGGAGGTGCTCTCCATCGGCGCGGGTCATCTGGAGCATACCTCCCTGCCCATCGGCGGACCCGGCACCCATTGTGTCATCTCCGCCCATTCCGCCTGGCCGGGTCAGACCTTCTTCGATTATCTGGAGAGCCTTACCTACGGCGATGAATTCTATATCCATGTGCTCGATAAGGTTCTCAAATATGAGGTGGACGATATCAACGTCGTCCTGCCCGACGACACCAGCAAGCTCTATATCACGGACGGCGAGGACTACGTCACCCTCCTGACCTGCACTCCCTATACCGTCAACACCCACCGCCTGCTCGTGCGTGGCAAGCGCGTTCCCTATGAGACCGACACGAACGTCGACCGCGTCCAGCATGCCCATGCGACGGACGGCTACCTCTACCTGCTGGGCTACAAGATCTCCTACCTGACCGCGGGACTGAGCGTCGGCGGCTTTGTGCTGTTCGTCGGCACGATCATCTTCCTGATCGTGTTCGTCAACCGCCGCAAGCGAAAGGGGGAGTGACCGTGGGCAAAAAGATCCTGATCATCCTCACCGTCCTGATCTTCCTCGTCGGCGTGGGCTTTCTCCTCTTCCCGCCGGTGTCCAACTTCATCGGTCAGAAGCAGGCGGATTCCGTCGCCGACCGTTACGATGAAGCGGTGGAGAACGTCGCCGAGACCGTCACCACCGAGAGCGGCGAGGTGATCGACTCACTGGAAAAGGCGCAGGAGCTGGGCTATGTGGACGACGAGGGCTATCCCGTCGAGAGCGTTACAAGGAACGCCGACGGCTCCTACACCTACGGCAGCCGCGTGGTCTATCAGCTTGACCTCGACCGCCTCAAGGCGGATTCCATCGCTTATAACAAGCGCCTGATCACCGGTCAGGGCAACGCCGACACCATCCAATACGACCGTTCGGTGTTCGATCTGAGGGAGTACGGCATTGAAGACGGCGTCTACGGCTATATCTCCGCGTGGACGATCGGTCTGCGCCTGCCCATCTACCTCGGCGCGAGCGACGAGATGATGAGCTACGGCGGCGGCCACCTCTACGGCACCTCCCTGCCCGTGGGGGATGAGGACAGCAACGTCGCCATCGCCGGTCATACCGGCTATATCGGGCGCATTTTCTTTGATAATATCCGCAATCTCCAGCTCGGCCATGAGGTCAAGCTGATCACCTGGTGGGGCGAGGATACCTACCGCGTGATCGACTATAAGGCGATTCGCGCCGACGATTCCTCCGACCTGATGATCCAAAAGGGCAGACACCTCCTCACCCTGATCACCTGTACCTACGACCCGAACGGCGTCAAGGAGCGCTACGTCGTGATTTGTGAGAAGGAGAGCTGATACTCTCGGTAAACCGTTTGTAACCCCTGTTTTCAGCGCTGTCATACATTGGAAACGATCGTGACAATTATTTAATCTTTAGTAAACGTGCACTAATTTTGGAAAAATATTTAGTGAAATCTGCGGCTTTTTTCTTGAAAATACTAGTGACAAATCGAAAAAAATAGTATATAATATGGGAGTATACCGACGGGGTTCGCGCCCCTTCCGAGTGGACAAGCGGTCATAGGTCGACGGAAAGTGCGGTATATGGATTACATTCGGTTTCTTTCCCTTTTAGGGTGAGATACATCTGCGGAGCGCATACACCGCTGTAAGCGATCTGCAAATCCCCGGACAGAGGGTTTCTGTCCCTGTGATACTCCCTGCGGGGTCGGAGATCACGGAATAATCAGATCCCCAATTCAAAGAAAGGAGCTTGGTCATGAACAAGCGAATCTTATCCATCTTGCTTGGTTTAGTCCTGGTAGCATCCTTACTGGTAATGGCCGTACCGGTAAGCGCGTCCACCTCTACTGAGGTTAAGCTGCTGCCTGACAAAACCGAAGCGAACCCCGGTGATACTATCACCTACACCCTGTCACTCGGTCCCTGCGACGAGGTTGGCGGCTTTGAGTTCCGCTACATCTTCCCCGAGGGTCTTGAGTATGTACCCGGTAGCGGCAAGGTTGTTTCCGGCGCAAAGGAAGCTATGCATTTCGGTACCTTAGACTGGACCCAGAAGAGCATGCTTCTGAACGGTACTACCGCTCTGGAATCCGAAGAATACTACGATTATAAGAGTGATTCCGACACCGCCCTGATGACCTTCGACGTAAAGGTTGCTGACGACGCTTCCGGCGATCTGACTGTCACCTTCAAGGAGGGTTATCCGAATACCTGGATCCAGAACTGGACTACCGAGAAGACCCATGATCTGACCTACACCACTCAGGCTGTCACCATCGGCGGTTCCGCTGAGCCCACCGAGGCTCCCGCTGAGCCCACCGAGGCTCCCGCTGAGCCCACCGAGGCTCCCGCTGAGCCCACCGAGGCTCCTCACCAGCACGATATCGTCTTCGTTCCCGAAGTTCCGGCGACCACTACCACTCCCGGCGTTGCTGCTCACTATCAGTGCACCGGCTGCGATAAGCTGTTCTCCGATGCTACCGGTAACGTAGAGGTAACTGCTGAGGATCTCGTGATCCCGGTTATCCAGCCCACCGAGGCTCCCGCTGAGCCCACCGAGGCTCCCGCAGAGCCCACCGAGGCTCCCGCTGAGCCCACTGAGGCTCCCGTTGTAGAGCCCACTATCGATCCTGCGGCTCCGACTGAGGCTGCTACCGAGGCTGCCGGCCAGGATGCTACCGTAGCTCCGACCCAGGCTGCTACCAGCCCTGCTACCAAGGACACTGCAACTAAGACCACTACTTCTCCCAAGACCGGCGATGCTACCCACATGACTCTGTGGATGTTCATCATGATCGCTTCTCTGGTTGGCGTAGCTGTAGTTCTCTATGCTGCTAAGCGCAAGGGTATTTTCACAAAGTAATTTAAAATTACCCTGAAACCCTGAACAAATGGGCGGCGGCGGTTATCCGCTGCCGCCCTGATGTTTTTCGCTGATGCACGACGTGAGCGCACGCGCCCCGCGCGCTTACGTCGGATATCACCGACAGAACCAAAATGAGAAAAGGAATGATCATATGAGTAATACACCGAACAACGAGACCCAGAAGCACGCGACCCCCACCCCCGACGCCAAGAAGAAGCAGCAGCGCACGATCGTCATCGGCGTTGTCGCGGCATTGGCGATCGTGATCGTCGTGATGGCTGTCCTGCTGATCAACGGCGGCAAAAATTCTCAGCAGACCTCTCCGCTCTATCCCAACGGCGTCCTGCCCACCTCCGGAACCCGCCATGACGTCGACCTTCTGCCCAACGGCGGTAAGGATGCGATGGAGGTCAGCGGTCTGTGGCGTCTGGATCAGATCACCCTGTACGAGTTCGACGGCTACGGCAGAGGTATCATGCACACTGCGGTCGATGATTATTCCTTCGCCTACAGCGCTCAGGACGGCGTGATGGAGATCGACTTCGACGTCGATAACGGCCGCGATATCGAGTATCACTACGTCATCAGCGGCGACAGCATGACCCTGACGAGCGGCGACGCGTCCTATAAATTCACGAAAGAGTAATCGCTTTGAGACACGGCAAGGAAACGGAAAAACCCAGGAAAAAGACCGGCAGGATCATCGTCATCCTCCTTCTGGTCGTTCTGGTCGGCGGCTTCATCTTCGGCGCGATCATGGCGACCAAGACGGCTGTCACCGCCGAGCATGAGGCACAGACCTTCCGCGAGATCGCCGAGCTGGTCGATGAAGAGGACGACACGGTCAACGAGGAGACCGGCACCCTGCGGAAGTACGATGAGCTGTATAAGCGCAACCCCGATTTCTTCGGCTGGCTGAAGATCGAGGACACCGTGATCGACTATCCCGTCATGTACAGACCCGGCGATAACGATACCTACCTCCATATGGATTTCTACGGCGATTATTCCGAGAGCGGCATGCTCTTCATGGACGGCAACTGTCCCTCCGACGGCAGCACCGCGCTGATCTACGGCCATCATATGCGCAACGGCTCCATGTTCGGCAGCCTGCCGAAGTTCTGTGAGAAGAAGTATTACGACAAGCACAAGATCATCTGGTTCGACACCCGCTATGAGCAGCGCGACTATGAGATCTTCGCCGTGCTGTATTCCGAGGTCTATGACGTCAGCGAGGAGGATCAGCACTATTGCTACTATAAGCACACCGACCTCTCCGATGAAGCCGAGTTCAACGCGTATGTCGCCTTTGCGAAGGAGAACTCCCTCTATGACACCGGCGTGACCCCGAAATTCGGCGAGCGCATCCTCACCCTCTCCACCTGTAACTACCATACCGAGGACGGCAGACTGGTGGTCGTCGCGCGCGAGGTCCCCAAAACTGACGAAAAAAAGACAAAATAACGCGTCAAAGTCGTTTTTTACGGCAAAAAGAAGAAATAATACTGATATTCAAAGAAAAATATTACAAATTATTTAAAATTTCCTGTTGCACTTTCGTAAATAATTTGGTACAATAGTAAAAAAGGATGGAGTTGTGTATGATTCGTGTTAGATACCGCTCCGCCGTAATATTAGGAGGAATTGCAATGAGAAAGTTTCTGAGCCTTGTGCTCGCAATCATGATGGTAGCTTCTCTGGCTGTTGTCGGCGTCAGCGCTGCGGATAATGATACAGCCACTGTCACTATCACCGGTTTTAACAACGAGTCTTCGGATACAAAGACTTACAAGGTCGGCGAGACCTTCACCGCTTATGTTTATCTGAACGCCTCCGGTCTGAACACCAACGGTATGATCGGCGCTCTCAAGTGCAACCAGTATTATACCAACTCCGTTCTGGCGCTGGCTGACGCGTATGATGAGAAAGACGGCGGCATGATCGTTGATCTCGACGGCATGTTCCCGATCACCGGCGACAGCACCGTTGCGAACGGTATGCTGGCTGACCACATCTCCTTCAATGCGTCCAAGCCCTCTATGAACAACGCGTTCAAGTTCAATTCTGACGATTCCGCTCTGATCATCTCTCACTACACCGTCACCAAGGCGGGTACCGCCAACATCACCACCGATCTCGTGACTCTGGCGATCTCCGACATGTACCTGACCAAGGCTGTACATAAGAGCCAGATCTATGATGATAACTTCAAGGTTTACGTTAAGCTCTCCGATCCGGAAACTGCCGGCGGCAGCACCGTAAGCGGTACCATTACCAGCTTCAACGACAAGACCGAGGAGATCGAGGACATTACCGTTGAGCTTCTCCAGGGCGAGGATGTCAAGTACACCACCACCGTTAACGGCAACGTTGTTGATTATTCTATCGCCGGCGTAGCTGACGGCAACTACATCCTGCGTTTCTCCAAGAAGAATCATGTCACCCGCGACTATGCGCTCGTCATATCCGGTGATACTACTGCTGATGCTGAGATCCGTCTGATCGGCGATGTCAGCGGCGACGGCGTTGTCAACACGACTGACGGCATGCGCGTCAACATGGCTACCAAGGGTCACCTTGAGCTCGACGAGTATCTCTTCAAGGTTGCAGATGTCAGCGGCGACGAGTTGGTCAATACCACTGACTTCATGCGCATCAACAACCACGCTAAGAATATCCTTTCTCTCTGGAAATAATTCACGAACCTCGGTTCGATAAAAAGCAAAAGCCTCCCCGACTTGGGAGGCTTTTGTACTATTGTTCAAGGAGTAAAGCATGAAAGAATTCAATCTTCCCGCAAAGCTCGAGAGCATTCCGATCTTGACGGACGCGGTGAATGAGATACTCGAGGAACACGACTGCTCCATGAAGGCACAGATGCAGCTCGATATCGCGATCGACGAGATCTTCGCCAATATCGCGCATTATGCCTACGCTCCCGGGACAGGCGACGCTACCGTCCGCCTGGAGTTCTTCGGCGAGCCTTTGTCGGCGCGGCTGACCTTCATCGACAGCGGCGTCCCCTTTGATCCGCTGGAGCGCACCGAGCCGGACGTGACTCTCAGCGCTGAGGAGCGCCAGATCGGCGGCTTGGGCATTTTTCTCGTGAAAAAGACGATGGACGCCATGCGCTATGAGCGTCGCGACGGGCAGAACGTGCTCGTGTTGGAGAAGAGAATAGGGTAGAGCATGAAAGAAACGATAAAAACGAAGATCCAGGATAAAACCGTCAATGCGATCCGTTCGAATATTGCGTGGAACATCATCACCGCCGCGGTGGTGATGCTGCTCGTATTCGGCTTGGTCGCCCAGGTGGTTGGATATCTGAATTTTTCCGATGCTTTCACGGATGAATACAGTCAGAACGCCATCCGCATCGCCCGAGCGGCGGGTGATTATGTCTTTGCAGACAGGCTGGATGATTACTTAAAGGAAGACCCCACGCAGATCGACTACATCCTATCCTATTCCCAGATGGAGAATCTCTGCAACAAGGTCGGCGCGGAGTTCATCTATGTGATCCAGCCGTCGGAGGATTACAGCGAGATCACCTTCGTCTTTAATACAGTGAACAAGGCGTCGGAGTTTGAACCCTATCCGATCGGCTACGTCCGCAAGACCACCAACGATGATTATAAGGAGAAATACCGCCGTCTGTATGATCAGGAATCGCTGGAGGAGATCGTCGTCCGCGACAAGGGCTTCATCGAGAGCGGCTCTCACATCACGGCGATGATCGCGCTCTATGACGACAGCGGCAAGACCGCCGGCATCCTCTGCGTCCAGCGCCAGATGGACGCTCTATCCGCCGCGCGCCGCAATTACCTGATCCATATGGCGATCATACTGGTAATCTCTCTGGTGCTTGTCGCCACCTTCTACGGCCTGTATCTCAGGCGTTATATGGTCAAGCCGCTTCGAGCGGTCAAGGATGAGACCGAGCGTTTCGCTGCCGCGCCGAGCAAGGCGCAGGTCACCTTATCGGAGACCGTGAAAACACACAATGAGATCAGACAGCTCGCCGCGGCGATCGACACGATGGAGGAGGAGACCCTCAACTATATCGAGAACCTCACCGCCGTCACCGCGGAGCAGGAGCGCATCGGCGTAGAGCTGGGCGTCGCCTCGGCGATCCAGCAGGGCATGCTGAACTCCGTCTCGCCCAACCGTCCGGAGCTGGATATCTCCGCGATCATGGATCCCGCGAAGGAGGTCGGCGGCGACTTCTTCGACTACTTCCTGATCGACGACGATCACCTGTGCATGACGATCGCCGACGTGTCCGGCAAGGGCGTGCCCGCCTCTCTGTTCATGGCGATCACCAAGGTGCTGATCACCGATACCACGCTGGTCACGCGCTCGCCCGCCGAGATCCTGCGTATGGTGAATGAACGCGTCTGCCAAAAGAATAAGCTGGATATGTTCGTCACCGTCTGGCTGGGCATTCTGGAGATCTCCACCGGCCGCGTGATCGCGGCGAACGCGGGTCACGAATACCCCCTCATCTATCACAACGGCGGCGCCTTTGAGCTGATGAAGGACAAGCATGGCTTTGTCATCGGCGGCATGGAGGGCGTCCGCTTCAAGGAATATGAATTTGTAATGAAAGAGGGCGACAGCCTGTTCCTGTATACGGACGGCGTGCCCGAAGCGACCGACAGCTCAGAGCAGCTCTTCGGCCTCGACAGAACGCTTGCCGCGCTGAATACAGCGCCGGACGGCGAACCTCAAGCCCTGATGGCGTCGGTTCGTGAGGCGGTCGACAAATTTGTCGGCGATGCGCCGCAGTTTGATGATTTAACGATGATGTGCCTGAAATACTACGGTGCATCGGGGAAGGAAAGGAAGGAAGAAGTATGAAAGGTGAATTTGACGGCAAGACGCTGACCGTATGCCTCGAGGGGCGGATCGACTCCGGAAATTCCTCGAGCTGGGAGAACGCGATCAACGCCAAGATCGAGGAAAGAGCCCCCGAGCAGGTGGTTCTTGACGCCGAGAAGCTGGAGTATATCAGCAGCGCGGGTCTGAGGATCGTCCTCAAGCTGCGCAAGCGGTTTGCCGATTTGAAGATCGTGAACGTCTCCGCTTCGGTATACGAGATTTTGGAGATGACCGGCTTTACAGAGCTTGTCACAGTCGAGAAGGCATACCGCCAGTTTGACGTCAGCGGTTGCGAGGTCATCGGCAAGGGCGCGAACGGCACCGTCTACCGTATCGCCCGCGATACCATCGTCAAGGTCTATCACGACGCCGAATCTCTCGACGACATCAAGCGTGAGCGCGAGCTCTCCCGCACCGCCTTCCTCCTCGGCATCCCGACCGCCATCCCCTACGACGTCGTCAAGGTCGGCAACACCTACGGCTCCGTTTTCGAGCTGCTCAACGCTAAGAGCTTTGACGAGCTGCTGCGCGAGGATGAGCAGAACATGGAGTTCATCGCCAAGGAGACCGTGGAGATCGCCAAGATCATCCACAGCACCAAAGCGCCCGCCAACCTCCCCCGTCAGCGCGACGTGGCGCTGGACTGGGTGGGTATGGTCACGGACTATTTCACCCCCGAACAGCATGAGAAGCTCAGGAGCCTGATCGAAGCCATCCCCGAGGACGGCTTCATGCTCCACGGCGACATGCATATCAAGAATATCATGCTCCAGAACAAGGAGACTCTCCTGATCGACATGGACACCCTCTGCACCGGCCATCCGATCTACGAGCTCGCGTTCATGTACAACGCCTACAAGGGCTTCGGCATCGTCGATCCCGCGGAAGTTTCGAACTTCATGGGCATCCCGGCTGACACCGCCTACCGTCTCTGGCGGCTGATCCTGACGATGTACCTCGGCACAGACGACAAAGCCCGTCTCGACGAGGTCGAGGAGAAGGCGGCTCTGATCGGTATCCTCCGCGTCATGCGCCGCGTCATCCGCTTCAACCGCCAGAACACCCCCGACGGCAAAGCGATCGTCGACGCCTGCCACGACTTCATCGCCGAGAAGCTCGACAAAATCGACACCCTCACCTTCTGAGCACATGAATCATTAGGGGCAGAACGCTTCCATGCCTCCCTTTGGTAAAGGTACCCCCGTTGGGGGAATGTCCGAAGGACAAGGGGGGAGCCGTTTCCGGCGAGGAAGGTGCGTCGGAACTCGTTCCGACCCGGAGGGATTGCATAAGTGCTTGAGCGAAGCGAGTAACTATAACAAAAAGGGACTGCCACGCAGCCAATATCATTAAGTTAGGCAGAGGCTCCCTTTGGTAAAGGGAGCTGTCGGCGTTAGCCGACTGAGGGATTGCATAAGTGTTTGAGCGAAGCGAGTAACTATAACAAAAAGGGACTGCCACGCAGTCCCTTTCATTTTTATATCAGCTATTCGCTCATGAGGATGATCGGCTTGCCCTTGCTCTGCACGCCGCCGCGGAACACCTCGACCTTCTCGCCGCCGATCAGATTATCGTACACGCCGTCGGGGAAGTCGACCTCTACATATCCCGCGTCGCCTTTGACGGTGAACACGCCGATCGCCCTTCTGCCGTCCTTCTCATGCGCCGCGATGAGGAACCTGTCCTCCTGCGCCTTGACGGTGTAAACACTGTCGGTGAAGAGCGGATCGCGCTTGATGCCCGCGAGCTTTTGCATCAGCGACCGCAGCTCCTGCTCCGCGCCCTCTCTTTGAACAGCCGTCGCGGTCACTCCGTCGCCGTCCGGGACAGCTTCGACCGCATAAGCCTGCGCTCTCAGGCGGATATCATTCTTGTCCTCTGAGAATACGTCGTCCTTATCGAACAGGCTCGGCGTATGCTCCGCGCCGTATTCCTGACCCGCATAGACCAGCGTCAAGCCCTTCTGGAAGAAGCTGAACGCCGTCCAGTTCACCAGAGCATTTTCGTCGGGAATGAGGAACGCCGCCCGCGTCTGGTCGTGATTCTCCAGAAAACGGAGCTTCACGAAATTCTCGGGATAGATGTATTCCTGCCGCTCGATCGCCTCGGCATACGCCGCGAGCGTGCCCTTACCCGCGAGGTAAGCGCGGAACTTCTCATACACGTCGTAGTCATAGCAGAGATCGAACGCCTGATAGATCTCGCTGTCGGAGAGCGCCGTGATCCCGCGCCCGCGCATATAGGTGATGAAGCCCGGCTCCACGCTCTCGCTCAGCCAGATGCAACCCGGGCGCACCGTCTCGACCTCCTCGCGCGCCTTGAGCCAGAATTCCAGCGGGATCAGCGGCGCTACGTCACAGCGGAAGCCGTCCACGATCTCAGCCCACATCTTCAGCGTGTCGATCTGATAATCCCATAAAGCCTCGTTGTCGTAGTCGAGGTCGATGATATCCGTCCAGTCGCCCACGCGGTTGCCGAAGCTCCCGTCCTCCTTGTGATAGAACCATTCCGGGTGCGTCTTGCTCAAGAGGGAGTCGGGCGAGGTGTGGTTGTACACCACGTCGATGATGCACTTCATCCCGCGTTCGTGGATCGCGTTGACCAGCGACTTGAAGTCCTCCATCGTGCCGAATTCCGGGTTGACGGCGCGGTAGTCGCTGATGGCGTAGGGCGAGCCGAGCGTGCCCTTGCGCTTGACCGTACCGATCGGATGAATGGGCATCAGCCAGATGATATCCGTGCCCAGCGCCTTGATCTCGTCGAGCCGCTCCTCAACCTTTTTGAACGTCCCTTCGGGTGAGTAATTGCGGACAAAGACCTGATACATCACCTGATTCCTGAGTGCCTTGGATGTTGCTTTCGCCATGCTGATTCCTCCTTTACGGTTCTATTATATAGAGCAAAATCAGGCTTGTAAATGACTTTTCCGCTTTTAGAACGCAAAAAGTCAAGAAACAGGAATAAAGTAAAATTTGGGAAGTATTTATCGAATATTTTAGAACTTCTGATAAAATATCCTGATACAAGTGGGCAAAACCTGTTGACAATGACCTCGCATTTGATTATAATATTATGTAGTTTCAAAGTGGATCGGATATCGGCTTTGGAATTTTAATTTTGGCTTCCATGCCGTAGCAATACGGTAAATAATACAATGTAAAAAGGAGAAACCAACATGAAAGCAAAAAGAATTTTAGCACTGCTGCTGGCAGCGATGATGGTTCTTGCTCTTGTGGCTTGCGGCAACAGCGGCGACAAGAAGGAGACCACCGCAGACAGCAGCAAGACCGACACCAAGACCGACACCAAGACCGCTGAGGGCGGCTCCGTTTACTGGCTGAACTTCAAGCCTGAGCTCGACGAGACCCTGCAGGATCTCGCGAAGAAGTACACCGAGGCGAAGGGCGTAGAGGTCAAGGTCGTTACCGCGGCTTCCGGCACCTACAGCACCACCCTTACCGCTGAGATGGACAAGACCGAGGCTCCCACTCTGTTTGTCATCGGCAACCAGCAGGGCGTCAAGGACTGGGGCGATTTCGCTCTTGATCTGAAGGACACCGCGATCGCGAAGGAACTCAACACCGACGCTTACAACCTCTATGATGAGAACGGCAAGCTCGTTTCCATCGGCTACTGCTACGAGTGCTACGGCATCATCGTCAACCCCACCCTCATCGAGAAGGCGGGTCACACCATGGACGAGATCAAGAACTTTGCAGGCCTGAAGGCTGTTGCTGAGGATATCCACAGCAAGGCTTCTGAGCTGGGCTTCGATGCGTTCTCCTCCTCCGATATGGACGACTCCTCCTCCTGGAGATTCACCGGCCATCTGGCGAACCTCGAGTACTACTATGAGGAAAAGGAAGCCGGCGGCTGGACCGAGTGCCCTGCTTCTCTGACCGGTAAGTACATGGAGAACTACAAGAACCTGTACGATCTGATCATCAACAACTCTCTGACTGCTCCTACCGATCTCGCTACCGGCGGCCACGACGCTGAGGCTGAGTTCAAGGACGGCAAGGCTGCGTTCTTTGTCAACGGCTCCTGGGAGTACGCTGCTGTTTCCGAGGCTGTTCCGAACGCTACCATGATCCCCTACTACTGCGGCGTTGAAGGCGAAGAGAAGGCGGGTCTGAACTGCGGTACCGAGAACTGCTGGGCTGTAAACGCCAACGCTTCCGAGGCTGATCAGCAGGCGACCATCGACTTCATGGTATGGCTCGTTTCCGATCCCGAGGCTTCCGCTACTATGGTAGGCCAGCTCGGTATCATGCCTTACAAGAATGCTGCCGCTTCCACCAACGGCTTCCTGAACGACGCTGCGAAGTACACCGCTGACGGTTGCTACGTCATGGATTGGGCTACCAACTATCAGCCGAACGTTGACGAGTACCGCAAGGATCTCGTTTCCGCTCTGAACGCTTACAACTCTGACCAGACCGACGCTAACTGGGATCTCGTCAAGACCGCCTTTGTTGACGGCTGGGCGAAGCAGTATCAGGCTGTTAACGGCTAATCAACATGATAGATCGGCTCCCTTCCCCAAGGTGAGATTCTGTCCAAATCTTTGATTTGGAGTACAGAATCCATATAGAGGAGAGCTGTCAGCAGACCCTTGTCTGCCTGACTGAGGGTTATTGCGACCCAAAGCGAATCATGCATGAATCTGCGGGGCGGGCGGCGTTCGCCTGCCCCGTATCTTTTTAGGATTTAGGTATACCGATTGATCAAGATGTCATTGCGAGGGCTTGACATCGAAATGGATCAGTATTTATTTAGGATTTTTCCGCACGGCGCCAGCCGTGAACAGGAGGATTAACATTGGATAAAAGTACAATTTCGAGCTCAAAGCCCAAAAAGAGCAAGAAGCCGAAGGGCGGCCACAGCTCCATGACGCGGCGCTCGATGCGCAGGTGGTCGTGGCTGTTTATCGGACCGGTTTTCGCCGCGTTCATCATCGGCTTCATTTGGCCGTTCGCACAGGGCATCTACCTGTCGTTCTGCGGCAAGTTCAACACCATTTCCAACGCGAAGTTCCAGGGCTTCACCAACTACATCAAGGCGTTCCAGGATGCGACCTTCGGCCATGCGTTCTGGTTCACCGCTCTCTTTGCAATCGTCAGCGTTATCCTGATCAACCTGCTCGCGTTCGCGGCGGCATATGCGCTGACCCAGGGAGTCAAGGGCTCCAACCTTTTCCGTACCGTTTTCTTCATGCCGAACCTGATCGGCGGCATCGTCCTCGGTTATCTGTGGTCGATGATCTTTGACGGTATCCTTTCTATCTACAAAACCAATATCCTCGCGAAAGCCGAGTACGGCTTCTGGGGATTGATCATTCTGCTGTTGTGGCAGCAGGTCGGCTACATGATGATCATTTACATCGCCGGATTACAGGCGGTGCCGGAGGATATGATCGAGGCGGCGAAGATCGACGGCGCGACCAAGAGCCAGAC
This sequence comes from uncultured Ruminococcus sp., assembly GCA_902773635.1. Taxonomy (GTDB): domain Bacteria; phylum Bacillota; class Clostridia; order Oscillospirales; family Acutalibacteraceae; genus Ruminococcoides. Next base: position 51,473 of record CACYFH010000013.1, read on the forward strand.
TCTCTTCCGCGTCATCATCCCCAACGTCATGCCCTCCATCACGATCTGTACCTTCCTGACCCTGACCAACGGCTTCAAGCTGTATGACCAGAACCTCGCGCTGACCGGCGGCCAGCCGTTCAGACAGACGGAGATGCTCGCGCTGAATATTTCCAACGGCTATTCCGCGGTCAATACCCGCGGCATCGCCCAGGCAAAGGCGGTCATCTTCTTCATACTTGTCGCGACGCTCGGTATCGCCCAGCTTGTCTCAACCAGAAATAAGGAGGTGCAGCAGTAATGGGTAAACAGAAATCCATCCAGCAGGAAAAGGCGCGCAAGACGATCATGTCCGTCGTGCTGGCGATCATCTGCGTGATCTATATGCTGCCGATCCTCACCATCTTCTCCAATACTTTCAAGAACGCATCGGCGGTCAAATCCGATATCTTCGCGCTGCCGAACAGCGAGACTTTCGTCGGCTTTGACAACTACGTCACCGGTATGACGGCGGGCTCCTTCCCGTTCTGGAAGGCAGTCATCTTCAACGTCATCATCACCGTCCTCTCCGCGGCGCTGATCCTTCTCTTCTGCTCCATGGCGGCGTGGTATGTGGCGCGCGTCAACAGCTTCTTCTGCAAGATCTTCTACTACCTCTGCGTATTCTCCATGGTAGTCCCCTTCCAGATGGTGCAGTTCACGCTCTCTAAGACCGCGGATACCCTCAAGCTCAATACCCCGTGGACGATCCCGGTGATCTACCTCGGCTTCGGCGCGGGACTTGCGATCTTCATGTTCGTCGGCTTCGCAAAGTCCATCCCGATCGAGATCGAGGAAGCCGCCTCCATCGACGGCTGCGGCCCCGTCCGCACCTACTTCCTCGTCGTCCTCCCCATGCTCAAGCCGACCCTCATCTCCGTCGGTATCCTTGAGATCATGTGGGTCTGGAACGACTACCTCCTGCCGTCCCTCGTTCTGGATCTTGCGAAGTACCGCAACATCCCCATGCACATCCAGCTGACCAACACGGGCAGCTACGGCCAGATGAACCTCGGCGCGATGATGGCGATGATCTTCCTCTCCATCGTCCCGATCATCATTTTCTACCTGATCTGCCAGAAGTATATCATCAAGGGCGTTGCCGCCGGCGCCGTCAAGGGCTAAAGCATAACACAAAAACAAGGGCTGTTCCTCCGGGAACAGCCTTCAACGGTCATTCCGAAGACACGCGTGTCCGTCAGAGGGGGCAGATAAACTACAAATCATTCAAAAAACAGCCCCCGAAAATACGGGAGCTGTTCCGACAGATCATTTCAATTTTACCCGACCGTCACATTCAGCGCGTCGTCCACGCTCACGGTCAGGTCGACCGGTACGGTCACGCCGTTGTCGCTGCAATACAGCGTGACATGGCTGACGCCCGGTGCAGCGCCGTAGAAGTGGAAGATATACTGCTGGTTGGTGAAGTCGTAGTCGCAGGACACGACGATGTTGCCGTTATCCGCGTCGTAGTTCCAGTAGAAGTTGCCGTCGACAGCGCCGTTGAAGCGAAATTCCGCGGATTCGCCGGTCTTCTCGGGAGCGGGATGATTGCGGTCGATGTAGACGTTGTCGTCATTGATGTAAGAGCCCTGAGAGGAGGTCGAGGAGCCGCTCGCGGTGGTCTCCTGCTGAGAATTATCGCTGCCGGTGGTCTCGCCGGTCTGCCATGCGGGATCGGCGGGATTCGCCGCGACCGTCGCCTGCGGTTTTTGCAGATCGGCGTTGGTAGACGGCAACTGTGTCGCCGCCGGCTGTGTAGGCGCTGCACCCGACGCGATCGTCGCGCCGACGGTCGCCGCCTGCGTAGGCTCGGTGTTGCTCTTATTCTTATTAACCAATGCGACCACGCCGAAGATGATCGCCGCCAGTACCGCCACGACCACCACGGCGAAGATCGCGGTGCTGACCATGCTCTTGCGGCGCGTATTCCTTCTGCGTTCCATGCGGTCGCGCTGGATCGCGTTCATTTCATCTCTTTCGGGATAATCATTTCTCATGTTGAAGCTCCTTTATGTCAAGTATATGGTTATTTCCTGTAAGTATTCTCAATCGTACCGTTATTATAGCGTACAAAAACCGACAACGCAAGCGTCAAACCTGATAATTCGAAGAATGTTTACAATTGAAAAATCCCGCAGGATGAACAGAATTGTGGTCAATAATCATAAAACCGACCGATCTGATAGTTGAAAACTCAGTCAGGAAGCGAATTGCTTATTTCCCCGTTTGTGCTATAATAGCAATGTAAAGCTAAAGAAAAGGACTGATCAATATGAGAAAAATCCTGCCTGTGACCCTGCTCACCGGTTATCTCGGAGCGGGCAAGACCACCCTGCTCAACCATGTGCTGAACAACCAGGAGGGCTATAAGGTCGCCGTCATCGTCAACGATATCGGCGAGGTGAACATCGACGCCGAGCTGATCCAGAAGGGCGGCGTCGTCAATGAGAAGGACGAGAACCTCGTCCCCCTGCAGAACGGCTGTATCTGCTGTACGCTGAAGACCGACCTGATCGAGCAGATCCTCGGTCTTGTCGAGCAGCAGAAGTTCGATTATATCCTGATCGAGGCGTCCGGTATCTGTGAGCCGATCCCGATCGCCCAGACCATCTCCATGCTCGACGGCTCCTACAACGACCCCCGTCTGCCCAAGCTCTGCCGTCTGGACAACGTCGTTTCCGTTGTCGACGCGGCGCGCCTGAGCTCCGAGTTCGGCTGTGGCGGCGCTCTGTTGAAGGAGGATATCGACGAGGAGGACATCGAGAACCTCCTGATCCAGCAGATCGAATTCTGCAACACCGTGATCCTCAACAAGATCGACCTCGTGACCGAGGAAGAGCTCGTCAATATCAAGAAGGTCATCCGCGCGCTCCAGCCCGAGGCGAAGATCATCGAGACCACCCGCGGTCAGGTGGAGATCGGCGAGATCCTGAACACCAACAACTTTGATTTCGATAAGGTAGCGTCCTCCGCCGCATGGGTGCAGGAGCTGAACGCCGACGTGGACGAGGACGACGATCATGACGAGCACGACCATCATCACGATCACGACGACCATGACGAGCATGAGCACCATCATCACGATCATGACCACGACGATGACGACGACGAGCATGAGCATCACCACCATCACGACCACGACGATGATGACGACGAGCATGAGCATCATCACGGTCATCACCATCACCACCATCATCATGAGGGCGGCGAGGTCGAGGAATACGGCATCGGCACCTTCGTCTACTATCGCCGTCAGCCGTTCGCAAAGGACAAGATCGAGAAATTCTTCGCGTCTTTCCCGAAGAACGTCATCCGCGCCAAGGGTCTGTTCTGGATCAAGGAGGACAAGGACTGGGCGATCATGTTCGAGCAGGCGGGCAAGCAGATGGACTGCTCCGACTACGGTCAGTGGCTCGCCGCGGCTCCCGCGCATGTGCGCCGCAAGATGTTCCGCGAGGATCCCGAACTCCAGAAGGATTGGGACGATAAGTACGGCGACCGCATGATCAAGCTCGTCTTCATCGGCAGAAACCTCGACAAAGAAGCCATCACCAAGGCGCTCGACGACTGCCTGACGGAACTGTGAGTCAATGAGGAATTAGGAATGAGGAATTAGGAATTATATTTTCTCATTCTAGCCTCTCGCTCCAAAACCACACAATACGATTACATAGCAAAAGGCTATCGCATGTTGAATGCGATAGCCTTTGTTTTTTATCTTGTGTATCTGAAAAGAGAACTCAGAATGAAACAGTCATTCCTCATTCCTCATTCCTAATTCCTAATTCAAACAACCTCCAGCTTTTCCAGCGCCTTTGCGATGCCGTCGTGGTCGCAGTCGTCCGTCACCATGTCGGCGACCTGTTTGAGCGCTTCCTCCGCGTTGCCCATCGCGACGCCCATCCCTGCGCGCTGTATCATGCGGATGTCGTTGTAGCTGTCGCCGAACGCGACCGCCTCGCTGATGTCGATGCCCGCGTCGTCACAGATCGTCTGCAGCCCGTAGCCCTTGTCCACGCCCTTCGGCATGACCTCTAAGAACCACGGCGCAGAGAGGTAGATGTCCACCTCGTTGCCGAGCGCCGCGATCAGCTTTGCCTGCAGCTCCTGCAATTCCTCCGGGTCGCCCGCGAGCAGATACTTGTGGATGTGCCAGTCGATGAAGGAAGGCAGATCGTCCACGAGATTCAGCGGCAGACCGATCACGTCGCTCTCGATGTGCGTGTACGGATTGACCTTTTTGTCGGCGTAGATCACGTCGCCCTTGTGCACCATCGCGGTGACGTTCGTCGGGCGCAGGAACTCATACACCGGCTTGATGTAGCGGTCGGGGAGATAGCTTTTCCCGATCAGCTCATTTTTGCTGTTCATGATCGCGCCGCCGTTGAAGCCCATGTAGTAGCCGCCGTAGCGGAACACGTCCAGCATCTTCGCGTAGGGTCTCACGCCGTAGGGCAGTCTCCCGGACGCGACCGCGACCTTCACGCCGTTTTCCTGCGCTTTTATGAGCGCGTCGCGGGTGATGGGGGAGAGCTCTTTTTTCTTGTTCAGTAACGTGTCGTCAATATCGAGCGCGATCAGTTTATAGGGCATAACACACCTCAGAGGATCATAGGATTTTCTTATAATGTACCACAGGAAACCCGTTTTCGCAAGCGAAAATCCCGCTCATGTCACAGAGAAATCACGACTTTATGTTAAAAATACTATCCAAATTGGTCAAATCTGCCTAAAACCGGGAAAAGTGATTGAAATGTCAGCAAAAATATGGTATAGTATCTAATGAATAACTACGACTTATAGGCTTATGTTTTTTATCAACCGAAAGGAGCTGATGAATATGCAGACTTCCGTCCTGGAGCGTTTGGACGCTTCTGCCGCCGCATATGCGGATAAGGTGATGTTCAAGGATCCCGATAGCAGTCTGACCTTCTCTCAGTTCGACGCGCTGACCCGCCGTATCGGTACGGCGCTGTCCCGCGTCGCCAATGCCGGCGAGCCTGTCGCCGTGATGTCCGGGCGCCACGTCCTGACTCCCGCCTGCTATCTGGGCGCGGTTCGCGCGGGCTGCTTCTATGCCCCGATCGACGGCGATATGCCCAAGGCGCGCCTCAACCAGATCCTCTCCGTCATCCAAGCCCCGACCATGCTGGTCGACCGGGCGCATCTTGAGATGGCGCAGACCCTTGATTTCGACGGCACGCTTGTCGTGCTGGAGGAGATCATGGATACCCCCGCGGATGAAGCGGTGCTCAGCGCGCGCGCCGCGACCCTGACCTGCACCTCTCCGCTCTACGTCATCTTCACCTCCGGCTCGACCGGAAAGCCCAAGGGCGTCATCACCTCCCACCTTTCCCTGATGACCTATATCGACAGCGTCTCTAAGGTGCTCGACATCAACGATACCGATATCATGGGCAACCAAAGCCCGCTCGACTACATCGCCGCCGTGCGCGATATCTACTTCCCGATCAGCAGGGGCGCGTCCACCTTCATCATCCCGAAGAACGAGTTCGCCGTCCCGACCGCGCTGTTCGGTACCCTCAACCGTGAGAAGATCACCGCGCTGTGCTGGAGCGTTGCGGGCGTGGAGCTTCCCGCGAAGCTCGGCGCCTTTGACGAAGGCAAGCCGGAATATCTGAAGAAGCTCTGCTTCTCCGGCTCCGTTATGCCCTGCAAATACCTGAAGATCTGGCAGGAGAACCTGCCCGACGTGCTCTACGTCAACCAGTACGGTCCCACCGAGGCGACTGCCTCCTGCACCTATTATGTGGTGAGGGAGAGGGTAGAGGACGACACCGTCCTTCCGATCGGCAAGCCGTATGATAACTATAAGATCATGCTGCTCAGCGACGACAACACTCCCACCCCCGACGGCGAGATCGGCCAGATCTGTGTCAGCGGCCCCATCCTCGCGCTCGGCTACTACGGCAACAAAGAGGTCACGGACGCTTCCTTTATCCAAAATCCGATGAACCCGAACTACCGCGAGCTGATCTATAAGACAGGTGACCTCGGTCGCTGGGCTGAGGACGGCAACCTGATGTTCCACGGCAGAATGGACAGACAGATCAAGCACCTCGGCCACCGCATCGAGCTGGGCGAGATCGAGGAGACCGCCCGCAAGGTCGAGGGCGTGAAGGACTGCTGCGCCCTCTATCATAAGGAGAAGGCGACCCTCTACCTGTTCTATACGGGAGAGGCGACCTCCAAGGAGATCGTCCTCTACTTCCGCGCGAACATGCCCGCCTTCATGGTTCCCCGCAAGCTCGTGAACCTCGAGGCTCTGCCCGCTCTTCCCAACGGCAAGACCGATATGCAAACCCTGAAAACCTATTTTAAATAAATCTTGTTTACAATGTCATTGCGAGGCTCTTTAGAGCCGTGGCAATCCCACAAAGAGGGACGCTTCGTTTCTTTTTTGTGAAAATGACAAATCATATATAAAAGGAGTAATCATCATGAAAGAATTAATGGAAATCTTAGAGGAACTCAGACCCGACGTAGACTTTGAGAACGAGACCGCGCTGATCACCGACGGCATCCTCGATTCCTTCGACATCGTCGCCCTTGTCGGCGAGCTCAACGACGCCTTCGATATCGAGATCAAGCCCAACAACCTTGTCCCCGAGAACTTCAACTCCGCCAAGGCGATGATGGCGCTGATCGAAAAGCTCCAGGACGAATAAAATAAGGCTCCCTTTCTCCGCAATATCAGAGGCTCCCTTTGGTAAAGGGAGCTGTCGGCGTTAGCCGACTGAGGGATTGTATCAATTGACCGAGCGTCAGCGAGATACATTTCTTAACTTAATGAAGGACAAGGGGAGGAGCCGTCTCCGGCGAGGAATGCTCCCGCCGAGACCTTCATTATCTTTTCCGAACAGGACTGATACATATGAATATTCAGAAACTAAGGGAGCTCCTGCCCCGCGTAGGGACCCCCTCTTATATCTTTGACCTTGACGCGTTTGAACAGCGCGCTCTCCAAGTGAAGGAAGCCTTCGGCGAGAACATCGGACTGTGCTTCTCCATCAAGGCGAACCCCTTCCTGCTCGGCAGACTGCCTTCCGTGTTCGACAAGATCGAGGTCTGCTCTCCCGGCGAGCTGACCGTCTGCGAGCGCACCGGCTCCGACATGAGCACGGTGATCTTCTCCGGCGTGAACAAGGGCTATCCCGATGTGGAGCGCGCGGCTGACGACAACGTCGGCGCCTTCACCGCCGAGAGCCCCCTCCACCTCGAGCTGATCAACGACGCCGGCGTGCGCCGCGGCAAGGTGTTCGACCTCCTGCTCCGCGTGACGGACGTCAAGGGCGGCAGCCAGTTCGGCATGAGCGAGGAAGCTGTCTTCGACCTCATCCGCCGCCGCGAGGAGTTCAAGGGCGTCCGCATCGTCGGTCTGCACTACTTCACCGGCACCGCCAAGCGCAAGGCAAAGCCCATCGAGAAGGAGTGCGACTACCTGATCGACCTCGTCTCCCGCATCAAGAGCGAGCTTTCCTTCACCGTCGAGCGCATCGAGTACGGCACAGGCCTCGCGGTCGACTATTTCTCCGAGACTGCCGACGCCGAGGAAGCCGAGCGCCTCTACTCCATCGTCCCGAAGCTCCGCGAGCTTTCCGAGGTCGCCGCGCTGACCGTCGAGATGGGTCGCTTCTTCGCCGCCACCTGCGGCTATTACCTGACCCGCGTCGTCGATACCAAGACCAATTTCGATATCAACTACGCCATCGTCGACGGCGGCATGAACCAGCTCAAGTATAACGGTCAATTGCAAGGTATGCAGATCCCCGAGATCCTCCACCTCTCCGACAGAGAAGCAGAGGGAGAAGAAAAACCCTGGACGCTCTGCGGCTCCATCTGCACCACCGCCGACGTCCTCGCCCGCAACGCGATGTTCACCGACCTGCGTGTCGGCGACGTCCTCGTGTTCTGCCGCACCGGCGCCTATTCCTGCATGGAGGGCATCTCCACCTTCCTCAGCCGCGAGCTGCCCGTGATCGCCGAGTACAGCGAGCGCGAGGGTCTCCGCATCCTCCGCGAGCGCCTGTATTCCGACGAGCTGAACACGCCCCGCAGATGACAAAAGATTTCTGAACATAAAGGTTTCTTATGACGTATACATCATTTAATTTTCTTTTATTCGTACTCGCGACAGTGGTGATCTATTTCATCCTGCCGTGGAAGAAATACCGCTGGACGGTCCTGCTTGTCGCGAGCTGTGTGTTCTACGCGCTTGCGAGCTACAAGTACGCCGCCTTCATCATCTTCACCTCGCTGAGCACCATGCTGATCGCCCTATGGCTGGAAAAGGTCAACAAAAAGGGCAAGGCGCTCCTCAAGGAGAAGAAGGGCGAGTGGGACAGAGAGCAGAAGAAGGCGTTCAAGGACAAGCAAAAGATCAAGAAGCGCTGGATCATGGCGCTGTGCCTGATCCTCAACTTCGGCATCCTCGCTTTCCTGAAATACTTCAACTTCTTCGCAGGCTCTCTGAACGACATCCTCGGCTCCTTCGGCGTGAGCTTCTCCGCCCCGATGCTCAAGCTCTTCCTCCCGCTCGGTATCTCCTTCTACACCTTCCAGAGCATGGGCTACATCGTGGATATCTACCGCGAGAAGTTCGAGGCACAGCGCAACCCCTTCAAGTTCCTGCTGTTCGTCTCCTTCTTCCCACAGATCATCCAGGGACCGATCAGCCATTACGACCAGCTTGCTCCCCAGCTTTTTGAGGGTCACGATTTCGATTTCACCCGCTTCAAATACGGCTGTGAGCTGATCCTCTGGGGCTTCTTCAAGAAGCTCGTGATCGCCGACCGCGCCGTCATCGCCATCAATACCGTCATCGCGACCCCCGAGGGCTACAACGGCTACTCCGGCACCACCCTCACCTTCACCGTCCTGCTGTATGCCTTACAGCTCTATGCGGATTTCTCCGGCGGTATCGACATCTCCCGCGGCGTGGCGCAGATCTTCGGTATCGACATGATCGACAACTTCAAGCGGCCGTACTTCTCCAAGTCCATCAACGAGTATTGGCGCCGCTGGCATATCTCGCTGGGCGCGTGGATGAAGGACTATATCTTCAACCCGCTCGCGATCTCCTCCGCCTTCCTCAACGCCAGCAAGAAGATGAAGGGCAGCCGCTTCGGAAAGACCAAGGCGGGCGCCCATATCGCGAAGGTTCTGCCTACCGCCTTTGCGTCCCTGATCGTTTTCCTGCTCGTCGGCGTGTGGCACGGCGCGAACTATAAGTACGTCGCCTTCGGTTTGTGGAACGGCGTGATCATCATGCTCAGCACCCTGATGCAGCCGCTGTTCGACGCGTGGGTCGACAAATGGCACGTCAACCGGAAGAACCCGCTTTTCATCTTCTTCCAGATCTTCCGCACCTTCCTCGTCGTCCTCGTGGGCTACGTTTTCGACGTCGCTCCCTCATTCAAGCAGGGTATGATGACCATTTCCCGCTTCTTCACCGGCCAGAACTTCGCCCTCGCGGGACAGGAGATCCTCGGCAAAGGCAAGGAGATTCCCGGACTGGGTCTGGGATGGAAGGATTACGTCTTGCTGGGCGTATGCTGTGTGATCGTCCTGATCGTCAGCATCATCCAGGAGCGCCATGCCGACACCACCATCCGCGAAATGCTGGACAAGAAGCCCTTCATCCTGCGCTTCCTCCTGCTGTTCATCGGTGTCGTGGCGATCATTATTCTCGGAATCTACGGCTCGGGCTATGCCGCCGCTGATTTCGTCTATATGCAATTCTAAAAGGCAAGTATCATGAAAAAGAAATTATACATTACGCGGACGGTCAAGCTGATCGCGCTCACGCTCCTCGTGTTCCTTTCGGCGATCATCCTGCAGGATTGGGTGCTCAGGCGCGTTGACCATAACACGCTCCGCATGGATGCGTTCTATATGGAGAAGAAGGGCACTCTCGACGCGGTGCTCGTCGGCGCGAGCGACGTCTACGCCGGCTACTCCGCGCCCTATGCGTATGAGAAGTACGGCTACACCAGCTTCCCCTTCGCGACCCAGGCCTCCCCTTCTAATATCGTCCTTCCCCAGATCAAAGAGGTCATCAAGTACCAGAACCCCAAGATGATCGTGGTGGAGATCAACGCCTTCCTCTATCCGGACAACAAACAGCCCGCCGAGGTCAACTGCCACCTTTTCGCGGATAATATCCCGCGCGACCAGATCTGGCGGGACTATATCGAGAAGGAAGTCCCCGAGGATACCCGGATCGAGTACTATATCCCGCTGCTCAAGTTCCACGGAAGCTGGAACGAGTACCCCTGGAAGTTGAAATACCTCTCCGCGGATATCAAGCTCAGGAATCGCGGCTACGCGCTCCTGCGCGGCTACAAGACCGTCTCGAAAATGTTCACGGCAAACGAGAAGATCGCCAACTCCAAGTTTGAGAACGACGATTCCACCAAGCCCCTCGGTCCGATCGGCGAGCGCTGTCTGCGTGAGACGCTGGAGTATCTCAAGGAGAATGATATCCACAACGTCGTATTCACCCGCTTCCCGCACATCGTGAGACAGCGCGACTATGCCCGCTTCAAGCGCGGCAACCGCGCGGGCGAGATCATCGAGAGCTACGGCTACGACTTCGTCAACATGGAGCGCTACGCCCTGCGCGACGGCTTCGACCTCGAACACGACTGGTATAACTGGGATCACCTGAACATCTTCGGTGCGGAGAAGTGCACGGATTATATCGCCGACCTTCTCCTGAACAAGTACGGCTTGGAGCCCTCCGAGCAGACCGCTCAGCAGAAGGAGAATTGGCAGAAGTCCGTCGAGTGCTACCACAAGGTGTATAACTATAGTGAGAGCCTGATCGAGCGCGGCGTGTTCGGTACCAAGGATGCGGGGCTGCGCACGACCGTAGAGGAGGACGACGAGACCCTCCGTCTGATCGACGAGTTCGCCGAGAACTACCCCGACTACGGCAAATACGCTAAAAAGTAGGGACGACGCTTGCAACAATCCAAAACCATCCCGCTCCCCGTGACATCGCGTCACAGGGAGCGTTTTGCATAGTAGGGGGCGTCGCCCCCGACGCCCCGAAACCCTTCCGCCAAGTCCCTCTATCCACAAATCTGTAGGGGGCGTCGCCCTCGACGCCCCGAAACCCTTCCTCCACAACCCTCCATCCGCAAACCCAATAACCCCAAAACCATGCCGCAGCGCCCTATTCGGGGCGCTGCTTTCCTATTTATTACAGCAAACTCAACAAAGAACGCGCCAAACATTAATGAATTGTAAAAACTATGTAAAAAATGTTACATTTTCCCTTGATTTCTTCCATAGCATCGGTTATAATAGGTTCGTTAGTGGCGTTTGGTGTCATTCTGTGACACGAAACCCCAAATTTCAGCGACAGGAGGCAGGAAAATGTTCTTAGGAACCAGCAACCATAATCTGGACAGCAAGGGCAGAGTCATTTTGCCTGCCGAATTCCGCGCCGAGCTGGGCGAGACATTCTACATCACGATGGGCTTCCATCGCTGCGCTCAGGTTTTGAGCGCGGCGGAGTTCGACCGCCTGCGTGAGCAGATCCGTCTCTTGCCTGCCGACAAGGCGCTGTCGCTGCAATATCTCCTGATCTCACCCGCCAAAGCCGTTACTCCCAACTCCCAGGGGCGCGTTATGATCCCCCAGAAGCTGCGTGAGGACGCCGGGCTTGTCGGCGAGGTGACGGTCGTCGGCATGGACAACCGCATCGAGATCTGGGACAAAACCGAATTCACCGCGTTTATGGAGCAGCAGAAGCACGCTTCCATGCAGGAAGCGCTCGAGCTGCTGAGGCTGTGATCATGGAGTTCAGTCATGTGACCGTCCTCTTGCGTGAAGCAGTCGACGGCTTGGATATCCGCCCGGACGGCGTGTATATTGACGGAACAGCGGGCGGGGGCGGCCATTCCGCCGAGATCCTGTCCCGCCTGACCACCGGCTCTCTCTACAGCATTGATCAGGATCCCGACGCGATCGCGACCGTGACGGAGCGCTTCAGGGGCGACAGCCGCTCCCATATCGTGCAGGGCAACTTCGGACAGATGAAGCGCCTGCTGAATGATCTCGGCGTGCCCGCCGTGGACGGCGTTCTGCTGGATATCGGCGTTTCCTCCCACCAGCTCGACGAGCGTTCCCGCGGCTTCTCTTATCACGAGGACGCGCCGCTGGATATGCGCATGAGCCAAAGCGGAGAGACCGCCGCCGATCTGGTCAACACCCTCAGCGTAGGGGAGCTGAGCAGGATCATTTCCCTCTACGGAGAGGAGAAGTACGCCTTTTCCATCGCGAAGGGCATCGCCCGCTATCGGGAGGAAAAGCCCATCGAGACCACCTTGGAGCTCGCTGAGATCGTCAAGGAGAACGTGCCCCAGCGTGTGCGCCGCGACGGACATCCCGCCCGCAAAACCTTCCAAGCCATCCGCATCGCCGTGAACCACGAGCTGGACGTGCTGGAAACAGGCTTGCAGGACGCGTTCGAGCTGTTGAACAAGGGCGGCAGGCTGAGCGTGATCACCTTCCACTCGCTGGAGGATCGCATCGTCAAGCAGTTTATGCGCGACAAAGCCGAGGGCTGTACCTGCCCGAAGGACTTTCCTGTCTGCGTCTGCGGAAAGAAGCCGCAGGTGAAGATCATCACCCGAAAACCGATCTTGCCCTCCGAGGAGGAGCTGGAAGCGAACCCGAGGGCGCGATCCGCGAAGCTGAGGATCTGCGAAAAGCTGTGATTATTCTAAATATGAATCAAAAAGCGGATCCTTTGGCAGATAGTTGAAATAATTCGGTATCAGGCGGCATATTTGTACAGTTTTACTATGGACAAGCGGAGCTTGATATAGTAAAATAATAACAGTTTTGTAACAATTGATCCTACTATAAATTGTGCTGAAATCGCGAAAAAAACACATTATCCAGTAGTTTTTCGCAAAAAATCAGCAAAATCAGGCAAAAAATCGCCGTTTTTATTACAGAAACGTAACCGATAAAATTCCGTTATTTTCGACGTGTTTTTCAGAAAAAACAGTAAAAACAGAAACCAAAATGCTTGAAAAAGCCCAAAAACGCGTCGGTTGAGTGATAGAGGTGCAGCATGGCTTATTACTCCCGCAGTAACCTCGCCTATGACTTCACGCTCTTTGAAGAGCACGACGAGCGCGTGAGAGCGCGCTCGCGCAGGGCGAAGGATGAGTCCGCCGTCGAGGACGGCAGCGCACAACAGAATACCGAAACGACACAGCACAGAGAGCCGCGGGTCGGCGTACGCCGCATCCGCCGCCGCAGATCGAATTTCGCCCGCATCGCGCTGGGCGTTGTGTTCGGTCTCGCGGTCATTTTCATCGTCGTCTCCATCATCCACGGTCAGGTCCAACTGACCGAGCTGAACCAGGAGATCGCCGACGCGAAGGCGCAGCTCGCGGAGCAGCAGAGCGTATACACCCAGCTTGAGATGAAGGTGGACTCCTCGATCTCGACGACGACGGTGGAGGAATACGCCAAGGATAAGCTCCACATGAGCAAGGCGGCGAACTCACAGAAGGAGTTCGTGAATCTGTCCGAGGGCGACAAGGCCGAGGTCACCATGAAAGAGGACAAGAATATCTTTGAGGCCATCGCGGACGCGATCTCGTCCCTCTGGTCATAACAAAAACCTCGGCGACATACATATTTGATGAGATAAGAGTTGAGATTTGTCTTAACTCTTATTCGTGCTTTATAATGATTTGCGTCAGCAGATCAAATCACGCACCGCAGGTGCAAATCATGAACCATGTTCTATTCATGACAGCTCGCTGTCAAATCATCACGAGCAGACGCATGAATTGGCATGGGCACAAAGGTGCCCGCCATGATTTGCCGGCGGCATTTCAGAGGAAAGGAGTTTTCGCATATGGGAGCTAACCAAAGGCTCAGAACCAGAACCGTATGGCTGTTGATCATCATTCTGGCGCTCGGCTTCGGCGCGGTCATCACGCGTCTGGGCTTTTTACAGCTTGTGCAGGGCGAAGAACTCCAGCGCCGCGCGATTGAGCAGCAGCTCTCCGACACGCCGATCTCCGCGAAACGCGGCACGATTTATGATTCTCACGGCAACATCCTCGCCCAGTCGGCTTCCGTCTGGCGCGTGGTCATGGCGCCGGCTTACTTTGACGAGGGCGCGGACGGCGACGCTCAGCGCGCCTTTGTCGCCTCCCGTCTGGCGGCGATCCTCTCGCTCGATGAGAAGGAGCTTTTGGAGGACACCAAGCAGAATATCTACTACGTTTCCGTCAAGCGCAAGATCGAGAGCGAGGAAAAGGAGCAGATCATCGAGCTGCAGAAGGAGATCTATGAGAAGTACGGCAAATCCGGTCTGATCTCCCTGCTCGACGACTACAAGCGCTATTATCCCTACAACGACCTCGCGTCCTCGGTCATCGGCTTCACCGGCTCGGAGGATCAGGGACTGTGGGGCATCGAGTACCAGTACGAGGACTACCTCGGCGGCACGCCGGGACGTATCGTCTCCGCACAGAACGGTATCTCGACGGAAATGCCCTTCGACTTCAACCAGAATATCGGTGCGATCGACGGCAGCTCGCTGGTGCTGACGATCGACAAGACCGTTCAGGGCATCGTGGAAAAATACATGAAGCAGGCGGTCATCGACAACCAGGTGCATGAACGCGGCGTCTGTATCGTCATGGACGTCAACAACGGCGAGATCCTCGCGATGGCGTCCGTCAACGGCTTCAACCTCAACGATCCCTATACCATCACGCAGGAACAGCAGGATGAGATCAACGCAATCGACAACGAGTACCTGATCGCGCACAAAAAGACCGAGGATCCCTCGCTCCTCTCCAAAACAGAACGCGACAAGCTGATTGCAGAGGCAAAATCGGAGGCGGAGAGTGCCGCGCTCGCGCGCAACTGGCGCAACAAGGCGATCTCCGACACTTATTATCCCGGCTCTGTTTTCAAGATGATCACCCTGTCGATGGCGCTCCAGGAGGGCGTTGTGGACGCGAACAGCCGCTTCACCTGTACCGGCGCATACCAGCTTTACGAAGATACCATCCACTGTCATAATACCAGCGGTCACGGAACCCAGACCTATCAGGAATGTCTGTGGAACTCCTGCAACCCCGGTTTCATTCAGATCGGTCAGCTCGTCGGCAAGCAGAAATTCTGGGAATACTACCAGGCGTTCGGCTTCTCCGACAAGACCGGCATCGACCTGCCCGGCGAGAGCGGCGACCAGTTCTTCATCCACGACGGCGTAGAGGGCAACATGCTCGACACCGACCTTGCGGTCGCATCCTTCGGTCAGAACTTCTCCATCACTCCGATCCAGATGATCACCGCCGCGAGCGCGGTCGCGAACGGCGGCTACCTCGTACAGCCCCACGTCGTCAAGCAGATCCTCGACGCGGACGGCAACGTCGTCAAGAACGTCTCCACGGACGTCAAGCGTCAGGTCATCTCCGACGAAGTCTCCAAGGAGATGTGCGGGATCATGGAAGAAAACTGTATCTCCGGTTCCGGTGCGAACGGCTACGTCGCGGGCTACCGCGTCGGCGGCAAGACCGGTACGTCCGAGAAGCTGATCGACGTTAACGGCGACGGCTCCGACGACTATATCGCGTCCTTCTGCGGCTTCGCTCCCGCGAACAACCCGCAGTACGCGGCGCTGGTGTTCTTTGACGCGCCTCTGGGCGGCAGCTACTACGGCTCCGCAGTCGCGGCGCCCGTATTCTCCGAGATCATGAGCGAGGTGCTCCCGTATCTGGAGGTCGTCGCGCAGTATACCGACGAAGAACTCCTGAACATCGATTCGGCGGCAGGCTCCTACACCGGCATGAGCCTTGAGGACGCGATGAACGCCGTTCAGGCGGACGGCTTCACCCCGCTGGTCAAGGGCGAAGGTCCGACCGTCGTCACCCAGAACCCGGTCGCGGGCGCGGTCGTTCCGTCCGGCGGTACGGTCGTCCTCTACACGGAAAAGACGGATACGCCCGAAATGGTCACCGTCCCCGACTTCTCCGGCATGGGCGTCTCCGACTGCAACTATGTGGCGGCAGGCTACGGGCTGAACCTCAGCGTGACCGGTATGATCGGCTCTGCGGAGAGCACGGCGATCGGTCAGAGCATCGCGGAGGGCGAGCAGGTGCCCGCCGGTACGGTCATCACCGTCACCTTCGGCGGCGGAGGGATCAATGACTGATCTGCGATCAGTTAATGAATACTGAAGACTGAAAAATGAAGAATGAATAATTGTGGGCGGGCTCTGCCCGCACCCGGATGATAGAATGACTGATCTGCGGAAAGTCAAAGAATAGAGAATAAAGAATAGAGAATAGAGAATAGTTGCGGGCGGGCATTGCCCGCACCCGAATGATAGAATGATAAAAATGAGGTGTTTTCATGGAAACAGGTTTATGGGCTTTCGGTGCGGCGGTCGTGTCCTTTGCGCTGACCGCTTTGATCGGCAAGGCGCTCATTCCCTTCCTGCATAAGCTGAAATTCGGTCAGACCATTCTTGAGGACGGTCCGAAATGGCATAAGGGCAAGCAGGGTACTCCCACGATGGGCGGTATCATGTTCATCATCGGCATCGTTGTCGCGACGACCGCGGGCGTTCTGCTGTTCAGCATGACCCACGGCGGGCTGGACTCCGTCAGCCGCTTTGTGTTCGTCGGTCTGCTGTTCGCCCTGCTCAACGGCGGTATCGGCTTCATCGACGACTATGTCAAGGTCGTCAAGAAGCGCAACCTCGGTCTGACGGCGATCCAGAAGCTGGTGCTCCAGTTCGCGGCGGCGGCGATCTACCTGCTGTTGATGGCGCTGTGCAAGGACGACACCTCGATCATGGTGCCCTTCGTCGGCGCGGTCGACCTCGGCTTTGCGTACTATCCGATCATGGCGATCGTCCTGGTCGGTATCGTGAACGCCGTCAACCTCACGGACGGCATCGACGGTCTGGACGGCTCGATCACCTTCTTCGCGAGCCTGTTCCTGATGCTGATCGCGAACGTGATCGGCAACCATCAGGGCAACGTCATCTATGCGGCGGCTGTTGCGGGCGGCTGTCTGGGCTTCCTCGTCTGGAACTTCCACCCCGCCAAGGTCTTCATGGGCGACACCGGCTCGCTCTTCCTCGGCGGTATCGTGTGCTCTATCGCGCTGGCGATGGATATGCAGCTCATCCTGCTGCTGATTTCGCTGACCTATCTGCTGGAGATGTTCTCCGTTATGCTCCAGGTCAGCTACTTCAAGCTCACCCACGGCAAGCGCATCTTTAAGATGTCCCCGATCCACCATCACTTTGAGATGTGCGGCTGGTCGGAGATGAAGATCGTCCTCGTGTTCTCCGCGTTCACCGCGCTGTGCGGTCTCGGAGCGCTGCTGCTGGTGATCTTTGGGTAAGAAGGGTTACTCGCTTCGCTCAAGCAGATTATACAATCCCTCACCCTCCTTCGGAGGGAGCTCCCTTTACCAAAGGGAGCCGCAATCCTCAGAAAGGGAGACTATGAAAGGACAGAGGTTATGACGACAATTGAACAAACCTCGCGCCGCAGGCGGGAAAGCCGCGAGCGTGAGCGCCGCGCCTCGTCCGGACGCGGGAAACGAAAAATCAATTTCTCTCTATTGAATATCGGAAAGGGGCTTGACGTGCCCTTCGTCCTGCTGATCTTCGTTTTGCTGGCGATCGGCATCACGATGATGTTCTCCGCGAGCTATCCTGTCGCGTTTTATGAGAACAATGACAGCTATTATTATCTGAAAAAACAGCTTTTGTTCGCGGCGATCGGTCTGGCGGTCATGCTGGCGGTGTCCTTCGTCGACTACCATTATTACCACCGCTTCGCGGCGATCATCCTTGCCATCAGCTATGTGGCGCTGATCCTCGTGTTGATCCTGCCGGCACAGGCGGGCGGCGTACACCGCTGGATCGGAATGGGCTCGTTCGGTATCCAGGCGTCGGAGATCAGTAAATTCGCGATCGTCCTCTTCATGGCGCACTGGGGCAGCCGGTACTACGACCGCATGGGCACGCTGAAATACGGTGTTCTGCCCGGCGCGGCGGTGCTGGTGTCCACGGCGGCGCTGTTGATCCTCGAGCCGCACTACTCCTGCATCGTTATCATTGCCCTGCTGACCGTCATCATGATGTTCGTCTCGGGCATCAAGATCAAGTGGCTTGCGGTCGCGGCGATCGGACTTGCCGCGGTGATCCTGCTCTTGTGGGTGACTGGACTGCTGACCTACGCGATGGAGCGTCTCGACGGCTGGGGTCAGGCGCTGAACGAAGACCTCGACCGCGATATGTGGAACGCGACCTATCAGACCAGAAACAGCCTGTATGCGATCGGCTCGGGCGGTCTGTTCGGCCTTGGACTGGGACAGAGCCGGCAAAAGTATCTGTACCTGCCCGAGCCGCAGAACGACTTCATCTTCGCCATCGTGTGTGAGGAGCTGGGGCTGGTCGGTGCGGTGGTAATCCTCTTGATCTTCGCGCTGCTTGTCTGGCGCGGCATCATCATCTCGCTGAGAGCGCGCGACCGCTTCGGAAAGCTGCTGGGCATCGGCTTGACGAGCCACATCGGCTTGCAGGTCATATTGAATATATTGGTTATCACCGACTGGCTCCCGAACACGGGTATCTCCCTGCCGTTCTTCAGCTACGGCGGCTCCTCGCTGCTGACGCTGATGTTCGAGATGGGCGTTATCCTCTCGGTCTCCAGAACGTCGAACATAGAGAAGTCTTAATAATGAGGAATTAGGAGTTAGGAATTAGGAATTGCGGGAAACGCTTCGCGTTTTTGATTGATAAACAGCAATCAGGTGCGGACGGAGTCCGCCGATAATTCCTCATTCCTCATTCCTGATTCCTAATTTAAACGGAGTTTCATATGAAGGTATTACTCGCCGGCGGCGGTACCGCCGGGCATATCAATCCTGCGCTTGCGATCGCGGGGACGATCAGGGAGAAGCACCCCGACGCTGAGATCCTCTTCATCGGCAACCGCGACGGCATGGAGCAGCGGCTCGTCAAGCAGGCGGGCTATCCGATCGAGTCCGTCGTGATCACGGGCTTTCACCGCAGCTTCGCGCCCGCAGAGATCGTCCACAATATCAAGACGGTGCATTATTCCTTTGAATCCCGCAGAGACGCGAAGCGCATCATCAGGGAATTCGACCCCGATATCTGCATCGGTACGGGCGGCTACGTCAGCGGTCCGGTCATCCTCGCGGCGTGCAACCTCGGCTACAAGGCCGTCATCCATGAGCAGAACGCCTATCCCGGCGTGACCAATAAGATGCTCGCGAAGTCCGTCGCCCGCGTGATGCTCGCGAACGAGGACGCGAAGTCCCGCTTCACCGACAAGGCGCGGTTCGTGCTGACCGGCAACCCGATCCGTCCCGCGATCCTCGCGACCAAGCATGATGAGGCGAAGAAGCGTTTGGGGCTTCCCGACGACCGCCCGATCATCCTGTCCTTCGGCGGGTCTCTGGGCGCGAAATGCATCAATGAGGCGATGGCCGACCTGCTCGCGCGCTCCGCGAAGGACGGCAGATACTACCACATCCACGGCTACGGTCAGCAGGGCAAGTTCATGCCCGATCTGCTCAAAGAAAAGGGCGTGGAGCTTGACAAATGCGATAATCTCGACGTGCGTCAGTACATAGATAACATGAACGACTGTCTCGCCGCCTGCGATCTGGTCGTCTCCAGAGCGGGCGCGATCACCCTCTCGGAGATCCAGGCGAAGGGCAGACCCGCGGTGCTGATCCCCTCTCCGTATGTCGCGGAGAACCATCAGTTCCACAACGCGATGTCGATGGTCAACAAGAAGGCGGCGCTGGTGATCGAGGAAAAGGATCTCACCGGCGAGAAGCTCATGGAGACGGTCGACAGCATCCTCAGCGACCCCTCCGTCCTCGGCGAATACCGCAAAAACGCCCAGGCGATGGCGATCACCGACGCGAACGAGAGGATCTATCAGACGATCATGGAAGTGCTGGCGGAGTGATCTGCAATGAGGAATGAGGAATGAGGAATTAGGAATTGCGGGAAACGCTTCGCGTTTTGGATTCCTATTGTTAATTCCAAACGTTTCCGATCCTTTTATCAATCAGGTGCGGACAGAGTCCGCCATTCATTCCTAATTCCTAATTCCTAACTCCTAATTAAAAGCACCTTTCCTTGCTCTTTTGCATAATATACAAAGCAAAGAGCTTTATGGAAAGGGTGTCGGTATGGCGGTTTATGTGGTTGACGGAGGAAAGAGACTCTCGGGAGAGGTGAAGATCCAGGGCTCAAAGAACAGCGCTCTGCCCATTCTCGCGGCGACGCTCCTGTGCAAGGGCGAGTGTGTGCTGTTCAACTGTCCGCGGCTGAGCGACGTGGACGCCTCGCTCTCCATCCTGCGATACATAGGCTGCAAGGCGCGGCGCGAGGACAGCACCCTCATCGTCGATACCGGCAGTGTGGAGCGGTTCGAGATACCGCCCGAGCTGATGCACCGCATGCGCTCGTCCATCATCTTCCTCGGCGCGATGATCGCGCGGTTCGGGAGAGCGCGGATGAGCTTCCCCGGCGGGTGCGAGCTGGGGCCGCGTCCCATCGACCTGCATCTGAGCGCTCTGCGCGAGATGGGCGCAGAGATCAATGAGGAGCACGGCGAGCTGGACTGCGTCGTGAACGATACGCTCCGCGGCGCGAGCCTCTCGCTTCCCATCCCATCCGTCGGCGCGACGGAGAACATCATGATCGCCGCCGCCACCGCGCGCGGCACCACCGTTATCAGCAACGCGGCGCGGGAGCCGGAGATCGTCGATCTGGCGGATTTCCTCAATGCCTGCGGCGCAAAGATTCACGGGGCAGGGGAGAGCACCGTCGTCATCGACGGCGTTCGTGACCTCAAGCCCGCTTCCCACGCGATCATTCCCGACCGCATCGTCGCCGCCACTTTGATGGCTGCGGCAGCCGCGACGGGATCGAATATACATTTTACGGGGATCATCCCCGCTCATCTGGAGTCCGTGATCCCGGTGTTCCGGGACGCGGGGTGCGAGATCGCGCTCTCGGGGGAGGGCATGCGGCTTTCCGCTCCCTACCGCCTGAGAAGCCCCAAGCTGATCCGCACGATGCCCTATCCGGGCTTTCCCACCGACGCGCAGGCGCCCGTCATGAGCATGGCGGCGGTCGCCGACGGCATGACGGTCTTTGTGGAGAACATGTTCCTCAGCCGTTACAGCCACGTCAGCGAGCTGTGCAGGCTCGGCGCGGATATCCGCGTGGAGGGCAAGGTCGCCGTCGTGGACGGCGTGAAGCGTCTCCTCTCGGCGAAGGTTCGCGCGCATGATCTGCGCGGCGCGGCAGCGCTGGTGGTTGCCGCTCTCTGCGCGAGAGGTCAGAGCGAGATCAGCGGGATCGAGTATCTTGAACGCGGGTACGAGGATTTTGAACTGGTTTTATCCTCGCTCGGCGCAGATGTGAAGAAGATATGATACAGAAGGAAAGAATAGAGAATAAAGAATAGAGAATAACCAAAGGAAGGAGGACAGTATGGCACAGAGAAACGACAGGCGCAGACCTGACAGAAGAAAGCAGAAAAACGTCAGGAATTCCGCAAAGGATCGGAGGAATCGCCGCCCCCGCAGACCGCTCGCTCCCGAGCGGGACGAGGACATGCTCAGCGAGTTCTCCGATGAGACCAACACCTTCTACACCGACGAGCGCGTCGAGCGCAAGAAGCGCGTGAAGGAGGAGAACCAACGGAAGAAAAAGGCGAAAAAGGCAGAAAAACGCAAGCCGATCTCCCCGATGCGCCGCAAGATCCGCCGCATCCTCAGCTATGTCGCGATCGTTGTGGTCGTGATCATGGTCGGCATCGTACTTTCGCTGACCGTACTGTTCAAGACCCAGGTCTTTGAGATCACGGGCAACACCCACTACGCCGAGGCGGATATCTCCGCGGCGTCCGGCATCAAGGAGGGCGAGAACATCTTCCTCGCGCCCAAGGGCACTGCCGAGAAGCACATCAAGGCGCAGTTCCCCTATGTGGAGGACGTAAGGGTGACGTTCGCCATCCCCGACACCATCAAGATCGCGATCACCGAGGCTGTCCCCGGCTATTATGTGAAGCTCAGCGACACGGATTACCTGGTCATCAGCACCAAGGGGCGCATCCTCGAGCGCACCGCCGACCGCAAGGCGTTCAGCCTGCCGCTCTTCATCGGCCCGACGCCTGTCACCGGCGAGCCCGGCGACTACGTCAGCTATGAGGACGAGACGGTCGTCCAGATGATCGACAGCATCACCCAGACCTTCGCCGACAACGGCTATCAGGGCATCACGGAGATCGACGCCACCAAGCCCGGCGATATCTACTTCACCTATAACGACCGCATCAAGGTGCGGCTGGGCATCCCCGAGGATATCAGCTACAAGATCCGCACCGCCATGGCGATCATCAACGAAAAGCTGGACAAGAACCAGACCGGCACCATCCAAGGGCTCCTCGATGTGTCGCGCTGTAACTCCACCAAGCGCTCCTACTTCAATGAGATGCAGATCTCGACCCCGGATTCCGTCGCGCCGACTCAGGCGACGGAGGCTGTGCAGGATGACTCCGGCGAGAGCTGGACGGACGACAGCCAGTGGACGGACGACAGCCAGTGGACAGATGATAGCCAGTGGACGGATGACAGCCAGTGGACAGACGACTCTTACTACGGATATTAAGGCGAATCAGACGCGATTCTCTCCGCCGCTTCGGTGATGATTACAAGCCCGAAGGGGTCGCACTGTAGTTTTGCTGTGTATTTTTATCAATTTTTTGAAAATATTTCAGAAAAAGATTGAATTTATCACTGCTATGTGTTAAATTATAATATGATAGAAAAGAAATATAAGTTCGGTATGTGCAGATTTTGTATGAGTGGTGTGCATATCACAAGGAGGATATAAAATGGCTTTTGAATTGGAAAAGAACCCGAACCCGACCAGCGGTCTGCCCGTTATCAAGGTTATCGGCGTGGGCGGCGGCGGCGGTAACGCCGTGAACCGTATGATCAAAATGGACGTGAAGAACGTTGAGTTCATCGCTGTCAATACAGACGAACATGTTCTGCGCTTCTCTCAGGCGCAGGAGAAGGTACAGATCGGTCTGAAGGCCACCCGCGGCAAGGGCGCAGGCTCCATGCCCTCCGTCGGACAGGCTGCCGCTGAGGAGAACCGCGACGAGATCGCGAATCTCCTCAAGGACACCGATATGGTATTCATCACCGCCGGTATGGGCGGCGGCACCGGCACCGGCGCGGCTCCCATCGTCGCGAAGATCGCGAAGGATATGGGTATCCTCACCGTAGCGGTCGTCACCAAGCCCTTTGCCTTTGAGGGCAAGAAGCGTATGGCGCAGGCTGAGCAGGGTATCGCGGAGCTGTCCGCGTGCGTCGACTCCCTGATCATCGTTCCCAATGAGAGATTAAAGCACGTTTCCGACCAGGCTATCACCTTGCAGAATGCGTTCCTGATCGCCGACGACGTTCTCCGTCAGGGCGTTCAGAGTATTTCCGACCTGATCGTTGTTCCCGGTCTCGTCAACCTTGACTTCGCGGACGTTTCCGCGATCATGCGCGACGCCGGCTATGCTCACATGGGCATCGGCAAGGCGACCGGCAAGGATAAGGCGGCTGTGGCGGCTGATATGGCGATCTCCTCCGCTCTCTTGGAGACCTCCATCGACGGCGCGACCGGCGTCATCATCAACATCACCGCTTCTCCCGACATCACGCTCGACGATATCGACGCGGCTTCCACCATGGTCCAGCAGAAGGCTGCTCCCGACGCGAACATCATCTGGGGTGCTGTCATCGACGACGAGATGAAGGACGAGATCAGCGTGACCGTTATCGCGACCGGCTGCGGCGGCGCTATGGACAACTCCTCTGCGTTCCCGAGCTCCGCGCCCGCTCCCTCTGCGTCCGCTCCCGATCCGCTGGCGCCTCCGACTCCCGCGGCTCCTGTTGTAGAGGCGGAATCCACCGACGACGACGATTCCTTCTACGATATCATGTCGATCTTTAACTCATAATTTCCTCATATAAGCGAAGCCCTTCCGAAAGGAAGGGCTTTTGTTTGTGTAGGTTTTATTGGAGCAAGCCGCGCTCGAGCTTGAGGGTGAGGATGCGCGCGACCTTCTGGTCGATCTTTCTCGTGCTGATCTTGCCGTTGGCGCGGGCGTTTTCGAACGCCGCGAGATACTTGTCGAGGTCGTCGGGGCAGAGGATCATGTCGATATCCGCGTCGAAAACGCCCTGTACGATCTCGTCGTAGGAGTAGTTCTTCGTGATCGCGCCCATGCTCATGCTGTCGGAGATCACGACGCCGTTGTAGCCCAGCTCCCCGCGCAGGAGGGTGCGGACGACCTTCTTGCTGAGCGTGGCGGGCTTATCGGGGTCGATGGACGGCACCATCAGATGCCCGACCATCACCATATCCGCGCCCGCGTCAATGCCCGCCTTGAAGGGCTGCAGCTCGCCGGCTCTCAGCTCCTCGAGCGTTTTGTTGAGGGTCGCGAGACCTTCGTGGCTGTCCTCGGCGGTGTCGCCGTGGCCGGGAAAGTGCTTGAGCGTTGCGCTGACGCCGTTTTCCTGAAAGCCCTTGACGGCGGAGCCGACGAGGGAGGACGCCTGGGCGTAGTCGCCCGAATAGGCGCGCTCGCCGATCACGGTGTTCTGGGGATTCGTCCAGACGTCCGCGACGGGCGCGAAATCGAGATTGAAGCCGAAGCCGCTGATATCGGTCGCGATGGTTTTCGCGTTGTCATAGGCAGTCTGCTCACCCCGGTCGCGGTAGGTGTACATGTTGTTGAGCTTGGTGGTACCGAGCTTCCCGGCGACGCGCGCGACGTCGCCGCCCTCCTCGTCAACGCCGATGAACAGCGGGATCTTGGAGTAGCTCTGGGAGTTTCTGATCATTTCCCTGGTCTGGTCGGCGCTCTCAAGGTTATCCTCAAAATAGATGATGCCGCCGACGGGGTAGGATTCAAGGCTCGCTCTCGTCTGTTCGCCCGCAGCGGTCGCGACGTCGATGCCGGTGAGTGCTTCGGGCGTGGTGATGAAGAGCTGGCAGATTTTCTCGCGCTCGCTCATGCCCGCGAGGATCTCCTGTACCTTTGAGTCGGCGGGAGCCGTTGTGGGCGCGGGAGCTTGCGGAGCGGCAGTCTCAGCGACAGTCTCGGCGATTGTCTGTACCGCTTCTGTCGGCGGATTGTCCGAGGGCGGGTCGATGCTCGGCTGGGCGAAAAATTTCAGATAGACGAACATACCGCCCGCTCCCAGCGCGGCGAGAGCCAGCACGATCACCAGGATGATGACGACGATTTTGGATGCATTGGACTTTTTGGCGTGGCGGGTCTGATAACGCTGAGCCATGAACGATCCCTCCCTTTGATTTTGTAACAGGTTTCTGTTTGGCTTTATTGTAGTACATTGGGAAAAAGCTGTCAATGATTTTTCCAAAAAAGCATAAAGAAAAGGCTCTCCGAGGTGGAGAGCCTTGATATGTATTTGCGGATTTATCAGACGATACCCTGCAGGAGCATCGCGTTCGCAACGCGCTCGAAGCCCGCGATGTTCGCGCCGGCGATGAGGTCGTCGCCCAGACCGTACTTCTCGCAAGCCGCGATGGACTGCTTGAAGATATTGACCATGATGTTCTCCAGCTGAGCGTAAACGTCGTCAGCGGTGAAGATGGTGTGGCCTGCGTTCTGGCTCATCTCGATGCAGGAGCAAGCAACGCCGCCCGCGTTCGCAGCCTTGGAAGGACCGATGACTACGCCGTTCTCCTTGAGGTACTCGATCGCCTCGTTGGTGGTGGGCATGTTCGCAGCCTCGCACAGGAACTTACAGCCGTTTGCGACCATAGCCTTCGCGTCGTCGATGCGGATCTCGTTCTGGGTAGCACAGGGGATGTACAGGTCAGCCTTGACGCCCCAGGGCTTCTCGCCCTTGAAGAACTTCGCGTTCGGATACTTCTCAGCATAGGGAGAGCAGATGTTCTTGCCGGAGCCGCGGAGCTCGAGGAGGTAGTCGACCTTCTCGCCGCTGATGCCGTCCTCGTCGAGGATGTAGCCGTCAGGACCGGAGATGGTGATGACCTTCGCGCCCAGCTCGTTGAGCTTCAGCGCAGTACCCCAGGTAACGTTACCGAAACCGGAGAGCGCAACGGTCTTGCCCTTGAGCTCCTCGCCGAAGTGCTTGAGCATCTCGCGCGCATAGAAGACAACGCCGTAGCCGGTAGCCTCGGCACGACCCGCCAGACCGCCGTTCTCAGTGCCCTTACCGGTGAGAGTGCCGTCATAGCAGTCGCGGATGCGCTTGTACTGACCCATCAGGTAGCCGATCTCTCTGCCGCCTACGCCGATATCGCCTGCGGGAACGTCGGTGTCGGGACCGATGTGACGGAACAGCTCAGTCATGAAGCTCTGGCAGAAGCGCATGATCTCCATGTCGGACTTGCCGTTGGGATCGAAGTCGGAGCCGCCCTTGCCGCCGCCGATCGGCAGACCGGTCAGGGAGTTCTTGAAGATCTGCTCGAAGCCGAGGAACTTGATGATACCGATGTATACGGACGGATGGAATCTCAGACCGCCCTTGTACGGGCCGATCGCGGAGTTGAACTGTACGCGGTAGCCGATGTTGACCTGAACCTGGCCGTTGTCGTCTACCCACGGAACGCGGAACTTGACCTGTCTCTCAGGCTCGACGATGCGCTCCAAGAGAGCGAGCTTGCGGTACTTCTCCTCGTTCGCGTCGACGAGGGGACGGATGGAAGTGAGAACCTCTTCTACAGTCTGAAGAAATTCAGGCTCGGAAGCGTTCTTTTCTTTCACCTTTGCGATGACTTCATCAACATAAGACATAAATACATACCTCCTAAATTATGCCATATTAAATTGCCTCCCCGCGGAAAATCCACGGAGAAAATCTTGCACAACTAGCATTATAAATGATGGAGAGCGATTTTGCAAGATTTTTTTGGATATTTTCAAAAGTTTATGGATATTCGCCAATTTATGCGGGGGTTCGGTGAACTTTTTGCAATCTCATATCAAGGTAGTTGCAAGATTTCAGCGCGTTAACGCGACGATAGGCGAATTCCGCAATTTTCCGCCCGATTTTTGAGATCAAGGCGGCAAATTGCTTGCAAAACCCGCCGCGATATAGTAAAATCGTAGGAGAACCCTTTGACAAAAGGAGGATTTGTATGGAAAAAAGTATTGACTTAACGCTGCTGGACGGGGTATTAGAGGAATACGCCGCGGTGAAGGGCAGCCTGATCACCATCTTACAGCACACACAGGACGTCTACGGCTACCTGCCGAAGGAGGCGATCGAGCGTATCTCTGAGAGGACGGGGATCGCGACCTCAGAGATCATGGGCGTGGGCACGTTCTACACCCAGTTCCGCTTTGAGCCTGTCGGCAAGTATCTGATTATGCTGTGTCAGGGCACGGCGTGCCACGTCAACAGCTCTGAGCTCATTTTGCAGACGATCAAGGATGAACTGCACATCGAGGACGGTCAGACGACCGAGGATGGCTTGTTCTCGCTCAAATGCGTGGCGTGTCTGGGTTGTTGCTCGCTCTCGCCTGTCATGATGATCAACGAGGACACCTACGGCAGTCTCACCCCCGACAAGACCAAGAAGATACTCAAAGAGTTAAGGGAGGCGGCAGTATGAGAGTAGTCATCGGACAGGGCTCCTGCGGTATCGCCGCGGGCGCTGAGAAGGTGCGTAAAGCCCTTTTGAATGGAAATATCAAAGTTCCTATCTCGATTACCGGCTGTATCGGTATGTGTTATCTTGAGCCGATCGTGGATATCTACGACGAGGACAGACTGACCAGACTGGTCAAAGTATCCGAGAGCGACGCTCCCGCGATCGCCGAGTATATCAATACAGGCGACAGAAGCAAGATCGAAAACCTCGTTGTCACTGACGAGGACAGCGAGTTTCTTTCTAAGCAGACGAGAATCGCATTACGCAACTGCGGTATCATTAACCCCGAGATCATCGAGGAATATATCGAGAAAGACGGTTATACCGCGCTGAAAAAGGCGCTCGGTATGTCGCCGGAAGAAGTAATAGACATTATCAAAACCTCCGGGCTCGCGGGTCGCGGCGGCGCTGGCTTCCCGACATGGTTCAAGTGGAACGCCGCCAGACAGAGCGAGGGCGAGGAAAAGTACCTGATCTGTAACGCCGACGAGGGCGACCCCGGCGCGTTCATGGATCGCGCGGTTATTGAGAGCGATCCGCATAATCTTATCGAGGGTATGCTCATCGGAGCGTACGCCATCGGCGCAAAGCACGCGGTCGTTTACGTTCGTGCGGAGTACCCGCTTGCCATCAAGCGGCTGAAAAACGCTCTGGAACAGGCTAGGGAAAAGGGCATCATCGGCAAGAATATCTTCGGTTCTGACTTCTCCTGCGACTTCATGATCAAGGCGGGCGCGGGCGCGTTCGTCTGCGGTGAGGAAACCGCGTTGATCGAGAGCTTGGAGGGTCACAGAGGTATGCCGCGCTTAAAGCCTCCGTTCCCGGCTCAGTCGGGCTTCTGGAGAAAGCCCAGTAACATCAATAACGTAGAGACCTTTGCCAATGTCGCGTGGATCATCAACAACGGCGGTGAAGCCTTCGCCGCAATGGGTACGGAAGGTTCTAAGGGTACTAAGGTCTTTGCCGTCACAGGTAAGGTCAAGCGCTCGGGTCTCGTTGAGATCCCGATGGGCAAGACCCTCCGCGACGTCATCTTCGACATCGGCGGCGGTATGAAGACCGACAAACCCTTCAAGGCTGTCCAGATGGGCGGTCCATCGGGTGGCTGTATTCCCGCTTCTTTAATAGATACCGTTATCGACTACAAGGCTCTGGGAGCCACAGGCGCGATCATGGGCTCGGGCGGTATGGTCGTCATGGACGAAAGTACCTGCATGGTTGGTATGGCGAAATTCTTCCTTGATTTTACCGCGAAGGAGAGCTGCGGTAAGTGCATCCATTGTCGAATTGGCACCAAACGCATGCTCGAGATGCTCGAGCGCATCACCAAGGGCGAGGGCAAAGAGGGAGATATCGAGCTCTTAGAGGAGCTGTGCTACGCCATCAAGGACGGCGCTCTCTGCGGTCTCGGCCAGACAGCTCCGAACCCTGTTCTCACCACCATCAAATATTTCCGTGACGAGTATGAAGCCCACATCAAGGACAAAAAGTGTCCCGCGGGCGAATGCTCCGACCTGATTGAATACAGTATCAACGCAGACAAGTGTAAGGGCTGTACCTTATGCGCCCGCAACTGTCCTGTCAACGCC
>CACYFH010000014.1 GCA_902773635.1 uncultured Ruminococcus sp.
ACGACGCAGACAGGCTGTCGCCTGTCAAGGAGGACAACGAAGTTATACGGAATTTAACGCAATAAATGTTAAAGTGTTTTAATGAAACTTAGTATTAGTAATCTATCACGATGTGGGGGTTCTTGGAGGGGTCGAGACGGCTGAGCAGGTCGGTCATGTTGGAAGCGGAGATATCCACGTCGCCGTAGGTCGGGGACACGCCGTCCGCGTTGCCGCGCAGACCGATGGCGGAACCGCCGCCGACAACGTCGCACTTGGAGAGACCGTCGCCGTTGAAGTTGATGAAGATCACGGCGTTGAGCGTGCCGTCCGTGAGGTTCTTGCCGATGCGGTCGGTACTGCACCCGGAGGGCACGTCGCGCTTATCCATAATGCGGTTGTAGAGATTCGGGAAGCCAACATCGTCCACGATCACGGTATCCGAGGTGACCTTCTTCACGGTCATTTTGGTATCGACCGTGCGGGAGGTGAGCACAACGCCCAGCGGATAGACGCCCTGAGGCGTGGTCTTGCCGCCCTCGGTGACGAAGCCGACGCCGTTCATGCCGACCGCCGCGTCATAGGAAGCCTGGAGCTCCCAGCTTCCGCTCACATAGTTATACAGTCCTGCGGTCGCGTAGCCCCCGCCGGTCGGGCTGATGACCAGCTTCTGGCGGTAATTGACGGGCGTTTTGGAGACGCCGGAGGAAGCGTAGAGAGTGATGTGCGTGCCGACCTCCGTGATCGTTCCGGGGTCGACGCTCTGGCGCACGACCTTGCCGCGCGAGACGGTCTCGCTGGTCGTTTCCTCGATGCTCACGACGAAGCCCAGATCCTCGAGATCCTTCTTCACGTCCTGCACGGCGCGTCCGACGCCGTCCGTGACCAGCGCGCGCCGCACGGTGGTGACAGGCTCGGTCGGCGCTTCGGTAGGAGGCGGCTCGGTCGGAGGCTCGGTCGGAGGGAGAGTCGGAGCGGCTGTCGGCGCTTCTGTGGGCGGGATGATCGAGGGGACGTGTACCACGCCGAGTGCGTCGAGCCGATAAATGATGAAGGAGATCAGCACGACCGCGACGGCGATGCAGAGGATCAGGAGGATCTTTTTCAGCGGATTTTTCTTTTTCGGAATAAATTCCACGTCGAAATTCTTGAATTCCTCCGGATAATGCCTTCTCCTGGCGGTCTGCTCCCGCTCATGAGGGACAGGCTCAGGCTTCGGTTCAGGATCAGGCTGAGGAACGGAAACGCGCCTGACGGGTGCGCCGCATGTACTGCAGAAGTTCGCGTGTTCCTCGAGCTTTGCGCCGCAGTTCGGACAATACATATAGACTCCCCCTTTCGATCTTTGGCATTATTTTCATTATATCCTGTCATTTTCCATTTGTAAACGGTCCAAGTCCCCGCGAAAGGTAAACATTTTATGAATTTCTCAAATGGAATTGACCTGACAGCGAAATAATGGTAAGATGAAAGTCGAAATCCGTCAGAATACCGAAAAGATATTTCTTTTGGAGAATATATGAAGCAAATGATCCGATTTGCGTGCTGTCTGCTGCTGTGTATGGCGCTGATTGCCGCGAACCTCTGTACCGCAGAAGCCGCCGCGTCCTTCTACTCTCAGGCGGAGCTGCTGGTCATGAAAACGAATTTTGAGAAGGATGGCGGCTTCGGCTCCTTTGCGGTCGCGCAGGGCGCCTGCACGGACGGCAAGTACGCGTACTTTGCGGTGATGCAGGGCAGCGGCACCATCCTGAAATATGATATCAACTCCTGGAAGCTCGTCGCGTCCAAGCAGATCAGCAACGTCGGCCACGGCAACGATATCGCCTACAACCCCGACGAGAACCTCCTGGTCATCGCGAACAACGAGCCCTACTACAACATCGTCACCCTGATCGACGCGGAAACTCTGAAGGTGATCAAGGACGTGGAGCTCAAGCAAACCGTCAAGGTCAAGGAGACCCAGACGGACAAGCTCACCGGCAAGAAAAAGACCGTCGAGAAGGAGAAGGAACAGCCGCTCGACATCTACTCGATCTCGTACAACAGCGAGCTCAAACGCTATGTGGTGGGTATCTCGGGCAGTTACGACTTCGCTCTGCTGGACACCAGCTTCAAGAAGAAGTCCCAGTTCAAGGGCGTGAACACCGGCTACACGCGGCAGGGCTGCGACTGCGACGAGGACTACATCTACTTCGTCCAGAGCGGCGGTTCGGGCAACCTGCTCGTGATCTATGACTACAGCGGCAAGCATATCGCGAGCGTCACGGTCTCCGATTCCCACGAGATCGAGAACCTCTTCCATGTGGGTCACACCTTCTACGCCTCGTTCTACTACTACGGCAACACGCTCCAGCGCATCGGCTTCTCCCCCGCGACGCGGATCGCCTACTCGGTCAACTACTCGCCCAACGGCGGCGAGGGCAAGATGGAGCCGACTGTCGTCCACTACGGCGACGCGACCCCGCTGAGGAAAAACGCCTACACAAAGGAAGGATACTTCTTCGGCGGCTGGAAGGTACAGCGCGGGAGCGACCGCAAAATCGTCGGCTACCGCAACGGCTCGACCAAATTCGAATGGCTCAATGAGGACGACGTGTACGACCTCTACCTCTATGAGGACGGCAAGAAGGTCGCGACGACCGTCAAGAACGGAAGCGTCCTGCTCAGCGCCTTCTGGATCAATAAGGAATACGAGATCAGCTTCGACTGCGGTGAGGGCGAGGGCGAGATGGAGCCCGTCACCGCCGGCTACAGCGCGGCGTTCGCGATGCCGAAGTCGCAGTTCACGAAGGAAGGGTACATCTTCGACGGCTACACCGCATACAGGAATATCGACCGGCGTGTGTACGGCTTCCGCAAGAACAGCGACAAGCCGGAATGGCTCAAGGAGAAGGACGCCGCCACGCTGTATCACTTCCGCGAGGGCGAGCTGTTCAGCCGCATGACCTACGACGGCTCAGTCACCCTGACGGCGCAGTTCCAGTACGCCTACGATTTCAGCGACGACAAAAAGACGTTGCAGGAATACGTCGGCGTGGACGAGAAGGTGAAGATTCCCGACAACGGCGGTGAGCTGACGACCATCGCCGAGGGCGCGTTCCACGGAACGGAGAACATGACGGAGCTGTATGTTCCCGCAAGCGTTGAAGCGATGGAAAAGGACTCGGTCAGCAAATGCCCGAAGCTGAAAACCATCTGCTTTGAGGGCAATCTCCCCGAAAAGCTCGACAACGACAGCGTCCGGCAGAAGGTCACGCCGATCCTCTATCGCGAATATGACGGGATGGACTTCTGCATCGGCTTCTACGCGAACGCGGAGAATGTGCCGCTGATCAAGTGTCACGCCGCGGCGGTGGAGAAGAATATCGAAGCGCATGTGTATGATAAGCAATAAGCTCGCGTCTCTCTTTGTGGGATTCCCACGGGCTTGACACGCGTGTCAAGCCCTCGGAATGACAGCGAAACATAAATGAAGAAGCCCGCAGGCATGAGGTCTGCGGGCTGATTTTTCTTAAATGTGACTATAGTTTATCAGACCGACTGTGACAGGGCTGCAACCAAAAACAGGAGATTTTCATTTTTTCAAAAAAAGTGAAAAAAGTTTTTCCACGGGTGTGAAACAGCGGTTTTGCACTTGAAAGGAAGAGCGGAATCGTGTATAATGATGCAGTATGATTAGCATAAGCTAATGCAAAGGACTGAGGAATACGGTATGACATTAAAAGATCTGGCTGTCGGGAAATCGGCGGTCGTGACGGCTGTCGGCGGCGAAGGAAGCCTGCGGCAGCACTTTCTGGATATGGGCGTGATCCCCGGCGCAGAGGTCACGCTCGTCAAATACGCGCCTCTGGGCGACCCGATGGAGCTGTTGATCCACGGCTACAAGCTCACGCTCCGTCTCGCGGACGCGGAGAAGATCGGGATCGAACCGATCGAGAAAGCTGAAGCGGAAACACTTCGCAAAAAGAATTCACGCTTAAAGAGCCACCCGGGTCTCGGCGAGGGCGGCAAATATCATCCCAAGGGCAGCGGCGACCCTCTCCCCGAGGGCACGACCCTGACCTTTGCGCTGGTGGGCAACCAGAACAGCGGCAAGACGACGCTCTTCAACCAGCTTACGGGAGCGAACCAGCACGTCGGCAACTTTCCCGGCGTAACGGTCGACCGCAAGGACGGCGCGATCAAGGGACACCCCGACACTCTCGTGACAGACCTGCCGGGCATCTACTCGATGTCGCCGTACAGCAGTGAGGAGATCGTCTCGCGCAGCTTTGTTCTGGATGAGAAGCCGCGGGCGATCATCAACATCGTGGACGCGACCAACATCGAGCGCAACCTGTATCTGACGATGCAGCTTCTCGAAATGAACGTGCCGATGGTAGTGGCGCTGAACATGATGGACGAGGTCACCCAGAACGGCGGCACAGTGGATATCAACACGATGGAAGCGATGCTGGGCGTGCCGGTCGTACCGATCTCCGCGGCGAAGAATCAGGGCATCCACGAGCTGATCGAGCACGCGATCCATGTGGCGCATTATCAGGAGAAGCCGCTCAGACAGGACTTCTGCGAGGAATCCGACCACGGCGGCGCGGTGCACCGCTGTATCCACGGCATCAGCCATCTGATAGAGGATCATGCGAAGAGTGCGGGCATGCCCCTGCGCTTTACGGCGAATAAGGTGATCGAAAACGACCCGCTTGTGCTCGACGCCTTGAAGCTCGACCAAAACGAAACGGAAGCCATCGAGCACATCGTCCTGCAAATGGAGAAGGAACGCGGACTTGACCGAAGCGCCGCGATCGCGGATATGCGCTTCTCCTTCATCGCGAAGGTATGCGCCCAGGCGGTCACGAAGCCCCGCGTGAGCAAGGAGAGCCTCCGAAGCGAGAAGATCGACAGGCTCCTCACGGGTAAATGGACGGCGATCCCGATGTTCATCCTCATCATGGGGCTGGTGTTCTTCCTCACGTTCAACGTGATCGGCGGCACCTTGCAGGGCTGGCTGGAAATGGGAATCGACGCGCTGATCAAGCTCGCCGACCAGGCGCTGACGGCGGCGCACGTCAACGAGGTCATCCACGGACTGCTGATCAACGGTATTTTCGCGGGCGTGGGAAGCGTGTTGAGCTTTCTGCCCATCATCGTGACGCTGTTTTTGTTCCTCTCCCTCTTGGAGGACAGCGGCTACATCGCGCGCGTCGCGTTCTTTATGGATAAGATGCTCAGGAAGATCGGTCTTTCGGGACGGAGCATCGTGCCGATGCTGATCGGCTTCGGCTGTACCGTTCCCGCGGTCATGTCGACGCGAACGCTCCCGAGTGAGCGCGACCGCAAAATGACCATCCTGCTCACGCCGTTCATGAGCTGTACGGCGAAGCTCCCGATCTACGCGTTCTTTGTGGACGCTTTCTTCCCGAAATACAAGGCGCTGATCATGATCGGACTGTATCTGCTGGGTATACTAATCGGAATCCTTGTGGCGTTCCTGTTCAAGAACACGCTCTTTAAGGGCGAGGCGGTGCCGTTTGTGATGGAGCTGCCGAGCTACAGGCTCCCCGGCGCGAGGAACGTGCTCCTGCTCCTGTGGGAGAAGGCGAAGGATTTCCTCACGCGCGCGTTCACGGTCATTCTGATCGCAACCATCGTGATTTGGCTCTTGCAGAGCTTCGACTTCCATTTCACCCTCGTCCCCGATCAGGAGGACAGCATCCTCGCGACGGTCGCGGGCTGGCTTGTGCCGATCATGCGGCCGCTGGGACTGGGCGACTGGCGCATCTGCACCTCGCTGATCAGCGGCTTCATGGCGAAGGAAAGCGTCGTCTCCACCCTCAAGGTGCTCTACGGCGCGAATGTCGCGGCGTTCATGTCCTCCGCGGCGGCGGCGTCCCTGCTGGTGTTCTCCCTGCTGTACACGCCCTGTGTGGCGGCAGTCGCCTCCATCAAGCGTGAGCTGGGCGCGAAATGGGCGGTCGGTCTGGTCGTCTGGCAGTGCGTGATCGCGTGGGTCGCGGCGTCGGTGGTACACCTCATCTTCATCCTCGCGGGAGGTGCGTGATGGGTGTTTGGGATTACATCATCATCGGCTTGATCGCCCTCGCTGTCGCAGGCGCAGTCGCGGGCATCATCCGCAACAGGAAAAGGGGCAAGGGCTGCTGTGCGGACTGCTCCAAATGCGCGGGCTGCGCGTATAAACAGAAATAAAATCACCGGAGTCTCGAAAGGCTCCGGTGTTCTTTTTATCCAAGATTCTTGACGACCCGGGCGGGTACGCCGAGGGCGAGGACGTTCTCCGGGATATCCTTGGTGACGACGCTCCCTGCGCCGATCACGCTGTTCTTCCCGATGTGGACGCCGGGCACGATGATCACGCCCGCGCCGATCCAGACGTTCTCTCCGATATAGACGTCGCGGTTATATTGCAGACCCCTTCTGCGGAGGTCGGCCTCCAGCGGATGGTTCGCGGTCGCGACGGTCACGTTCGGGCCGAACATCACGCAGTCGCCGACGTAGATATGACCGTCGTCAACGAGGGTGAGGTTGGAATTGGCGTAGATATTGTTCCCGAAATGGACGTGGTGGCCGCCCCAGTTCGCGTGGAACGGCAACTCGATATAGCAGTTCTCGCCGCACTCGGCAAAGGCCTCCCGCATATAGGCGCGCTTTTGCTCCACGTCGGAGGGCTTGAGCTGGTTGAACGCCCAGAGCTTGTCCTGAAAGGGGAACTGCTCGCTCATGATCTCGTCGTCGCCGGGGTCGTAGTTCTCTCCACGCACCATTTTCTCATATTCTGTCATGTCGTTTTCTTCCTTCCGTTCAAAATGGGCTGGGCGACATGGGTGTTGAAGAAGGTGATCAGCGGCCCCATAAAGAAGGCGGTGATGATCGTGCCGACGCCGACAACGCCGAAGATATCCGTGAACTGCATCCCCGCGATCAGGCAGAGGATCACGCCGATCAGGACGCAGACGAAGTCGCAGATCACGCGGCAGAAGGCGAACTTGATCTTGCTCTGCTTCTGCGACCACACAAGGGCGACGGCGTCATAGGTGGAGACGCCGAGGTCGGCGGTGAAGTACAGCGCCGAGGACAGGCAGAGGATGACGATCGCGATCAACAGGATCACGACGCGCAGCCATAAGGGAGCGTTCGGCATCAGGCGCTCGCAGATACCCTGTGAGAACTCGACGATATAGCCGAGCAGGAAAAGATTGATCAGGGTGGCGACGCCGATCTTCCTGCGGTCGAAGATCAGCGCGAAGAGCAGGAGGATCGCGTTCACGATCACATACAGCGTTCCGAAGCGGATCGGGATGACCGCGTCCAGTCCGCTCATCAGCGACTGGAACGGATCGACGCCTAAGGCGGCAAATTTGAACATGCCGACGCTGATGCCGCAGATCACGACACCCATCACGCTCATGATGATTCGTTTGACCAATTGTTGTTTCATCGTCTCACCTGTTCTGTATCACAAAGTTGGCTTGGATTTGGGAATTCCCATCATCTCGACGGTCATCTTACCGATCGGGGTCAGCTCGTCGTAGGTCGGGATGGAGCCGACGACGTTGTCGACCAGATAATCCATGCGGATGATCTGCTCAAGGCTCAGGGCATGCTGTCTCGCGCCGATGATCTCACCCGACTGGGTATAGAACGGCGTGAGGAAGGGCGTGCCGACGTTATGGATCAGGCTCTCGCGGAAGAAGTCCGCGTAACGCCGCGACGCGAGAGGCAGAGCGGGCGCGTACTCGAGGTCGACGACGCCTGCAGACATGCCCCAGTAGTAGTTCAGCGCACGGCTGCTGCCGGCGTAATCGCTCTGCAAGATGCTCTCAAGCATCCCGCGGAGGATGCGCTCATAGTATACGCCCCATTTCCAGACGGGCACGGCGAGGAGGTCGGTCTTGTCGTGACCGATATGGGAGAGACCGAAGCTGTGGCGGTCGTCCTGCTGATAACGCGCGGTGTCCTGAGAGGAAATGATATGGATATGCTGTTGGTTCAGGGAGATGGCGGCTTCCTTCGCACCCTTCACCGCCGCCCACTCGAGGAACACCTTGGCGCGGGGATTCGCCATCTGAGCGCCGAGAGCGAAGGCGTTGACGCCCGCGATCTGGCCGTAGATGGGATAGTCGCAGACGTAGCCGAGCCTGCCGCTCTGGGTGAGAGAGCCTGCGAGCACGCCGAGGATGAACTTCACCTCAAACATGCGCGGATAGTAGGAGCGCACATAGCGGTGGGAGGTGTTCAGGGAGCAGTTCATGATGACGACGTCAGGGTGGAGGACAGCCGCCTTGAGGCTCGCCTGGAGCATGCGCGGCGAGATCGTGAAGATCAGATGATTGCCGTCCGCGATGGCGCGGTCGAGCGCATCGGAGAACCGCTCGACGTCCTCCTCGATATAGACGCGGGTATCGACACGGTCGCCGAGAGCGGTCTGGGCGTGCCGTCTGCCCTGCTCATGATCGCTGATCCAGCCTGATTTTTCCGGGATCATATCATAGACGAACGCCGCCTTGATGACGGAGGGCTTGCTCTCGAAAAGTCGCCCGATGACGGAGGGCTTCTTCTTCTCTTCGGGAGAGGATTTCAGCTCGATCGCTTCATTCTGCTCGCTTAGAGCGATCTCCTCCCACATTTTTTTGAGGTTCATCCTGATCTCGGCTTCGCCCGCGTTTTGAAGCTCCGTGTAGCCGTAGATGCGGATATAGCGCAGGAGCGCGTCGCCGACGGTGGTTTTCAGCTTATCGCCGCCGCTGCTGCGGTAGGCACGCTCAAAATAGTAATACGCGCCGGAGAAATGGCGCTGATCCTCCATCGACCAGTATTCGTCAAAGCGCTTGCCCATCGCGGCGAGAAGCTCGCGGTAGCCGCCGAGGGTGGATATCTCGATGAAATTGATCTTGGTATAGCGGTTGAACTCCACATACTCATAGTAGAGACGGATCGCTTCATCCTCCGACGGCTCGGGCATGATGCGGATGACGTTGGCGGGCACGCTGTAGGCGTTGCAGTATTTCAGCACGCTGACGCGCTTGTTGCCCTCCTCCACATAATAGCGGTTGAGGTACTCATAGACCTTGATCGGGTCGCGGATGCCCTCGCTGAGATGGGAGCGGTAGAGCGACTCCCACTTATCGGCGAACTCGGTGCTCTCATCGAGAAGGGGCATAAAATTGGACGCAAAGGCGTTGAGCCTGCCGGCGGTCTTGGTGCCGACGATGAAGAACACGGGGATCTGGATCACGCCGAGGTTGGTACCGGTGAGGGCTTTCTCCGGCGGGATGATCGCGTCCAGAGCAGGCAGGCAGGGGTCCTCCCCCTTCGCGGTGCGCGCGCGGTACTCCTTCTGCCCCAGTTTCAGGGCTTCTTTATAATCATAAAAGTCTTGCTGCATAGAATTCTCCTGATAGTTTGTGCTAATACTAAGTTTCATTAAAACACTTTAACATTTATTGCGTTAAATTCCGTATAACTTCGTTGTCCTCCTTGACAGGCGCCAGTCTGTCCGCGTCGTCCGCCTCGTTCTACGAAATTTTCCGTTAATAAATTTGTTAAAGCGTTTAATGGAAACTTAGTATGAGAAAACGTGCGGTTTCCTATTTGGCAAAAGCTCCCGTGCATAGGCAAAGGAGCTTTTTTCACATTAATCGGTCAGTATCCACAAGAAGCCGTAGGGCTTGAGCTCATAGGTCAAGCCGCCGATCTCCTCGCCGGTCACGAGATCTTTTCCCGTGAGGATGGCGTCGAAATACACGCTCTGGGGCTTCTCGCTGAAATTGAAGTAGGCGCAGACGCACTGACCCTCGTGCTCACGCCTGATACCGAGGACGCGGTCGTTCGCGGTCGTCAGGGTCGCGAATTCGGCGGAGGCGGTAAAGGCGGGGTTCGCCCTGCGGATGGTCTCGAGCTTCAAGAGGGCGTTGTAGATCCTGCCCTGAGGGGTCTTTATATCCTTGCGATCCCCGGCGCGCTTCCAGTCGAACTTGCCGCGGTGGAGATAGCGGCTGTCGGCGGACTTGTCGGGATCGTCGTGGTAGGTCTGATCGTTGAGCTGAGCGACCTCGTCGCCGCTGTAGATGACGGGGATGCCGCTCTGGGTCAGCATATAGGCGTGGAGCATGATATCGCAGTCGATCGCGGTCTCTAAGCGCTCCTTGTCGTCCGCGTCCAATGCGGATTCGATACCGCAAAGGCTCGCGGTCGTGCCGCAGAGACGGGCGTCGCCGAGGCTCTCGTCGTCGTTATACAGCTCGCCGAGAGAGGGGCTGCCCTCAAACTTCCCGGTGAAGTAGTCGTTGAGGAAGCGCTTATGGGCGACCTCGCTCATGCCGAAGCCGCTGAGATAATCATAATCGAGACCCCAGCCGATATCGTCGTGACAGCGCAGATAGTTGAGGAACACATAGTCCTTGGGGAGCGCGGAGAGCTGCTCCATCTGGCGGTTCAAGAGACGCACGTCGCGAGTGGCGACGGTATGCCAGGTGCTCGCCATCGTGGTGACGTTGTAGAGCATGTGGCACTCGGGCTTCTCAGGCGTGCCGAAATAGGGCGCGACCTTAGACGGCTCCATGACGACCTCGCCAAGCAACAGCACGGACGGGCAGACGATCTCAGAGATAATGCGCATCATGCGGACGAGCTTATGGACGGTCGGGAGGTTGCGGCAGTTGGTGCCGAGCTCCTTCCAGATATAGGGCACCGCGTCCAGACGGATGACGTCGATACCGCGGTTGCACAGGGAGAGCATGTTGCCGACCATATCGTTGAACACGACGCAGTTGCCGTAGTTGAGATCCCACTGGTAAGGATAGAAGGTGGTCATGACGACCTTGTCGCAGTCGGGCAGGTAGGTGAAGTTGCCCGGCGCGGTGGTCGGGAACACCTGCGGGACGGTGCGCTCGAATTCAAGGGGGACGTCCCAGTTATCGAAAAAGAAATAGCGCTTTCTCGCCTCTTCATCGCCGGCGCGCGCCGCCTTCGCCCACGCGTGATCCTCGCTGGTGTGGTTCATCACGAAGTCGAGGCACACGCTGATATCGTTCTTGTGGCACTCGGCGGTGAGGGCTTCCAGATCCTTCATCGTGCCAAGCTCCGGCTGGACGCGGCGGAAATCGGCGACCGCATAACCGCCGTCGCTCCTGTCCTTGGGGCTTTTCAGCAGGGGCATGAGGTGGATATAGTTCACGCCGCTTTCCTTGATATAGTCAAGGCGGCTTTTCAGCCCTTTCAGGTTATCGGCGAAGTTGTCCACATACAGCATCATGCCGACGAGGTCGTTCGTGCTGTACCAGAAGGGTGTTTTCTCACGCGCTCTGTCGAGCTTTTTCAGCGTGGGGTTGCGCTTCTCATAATACTCATAGAGCGAGTTGCACAGATAGGAGAACGCCCCGATATCATTGTTATAGGTCTCGCAATAGAGCCATTTCAGCTCGTCAAAATGCTTTTGGAAGCGGGCGGTGAACTCCCGATCCCATTTTGCGGTCGATTTCATAGCATCACATCATTTCTTCAAGGGTAGGCATTGCGGGGATCGCGCCGTGACGGCTGGTCGTCAGAGAAGCCGCACGGTTGGAGAAGGTCACAAGCTCGCTGAGCTCATCCACGGAAAGCGTACACGGATCAAATTTACCGAGGCGTGCCATGCCGCTGAGAAACGCGCCGAAGAAGGTATCTCCCGCGCCGTTGGTATCGGCGACCTTGACCTTGAAGCCCTCACACATGCCGGTGAGGTCTCCCATGCGGTAGTAGGCGCCCTTCGCGCCGAGGGTCAGGAGAATGAGCTTGACGCCGTAGTTCTCGGCGAGCATTCTCGTGCCCGCTTCGGGGTCGTCCGTGCCGGTCAGGAGAGGAAGCTCCTCGTCAGAGATCTTGAGGATATCCACCGTCGGGAGAGGGCGCTTCATCATCGCGATCGCCTCTTCCCTATCCAGCCACAAACTCTCGCGGTAGTTCGGGTCATAGGTGATCGTCGCGCCGAAGGCTCTCGCGCGTTCTGCAGCGGAGAGGGTCGCGGTGCGGGAAGGCTCGTCCGTCAGGCTGACGGAGCCGAAATGCAGGAAGTGTGAAGCCTTCAGGATA
Organism: uncultured Ruminococcus sp.; assembly: GCA_902773635.1. Lineage (GTDB taxonomy): Bacteria > Bacillota > Clostridia > Oscillospirales > Acutalibacteraceae > Ruminococcoides. The sequence goes on from CACYFH010000014.1 coordinate 12,067, forward strand.
TCATCGGGGATCTCATCCTCGCTGAGAAGGGTATCGGCAAAGCCCCTGCGGTAGAAGGCGAAGTTGCGCTCGCCGCTGCTGTCGACGGAGACGACGGCGAGGGTGGTGTTGGCGGTATCGGACACGATCATGCAGTCCGCGCTCACGCCGTTCTGCTTCACGGTATCGACCAGCAGTCTGCCGAAGGCGTCGTTGCCGACCTTGCCGATGAAGGCAGTCTTTGCGCCGAGCTTGGACGCCGCGACCGCTACGTTCGCGGGTGCGCCGCCGGGGAAAGAGGTATAGACGGGGATGCCGTTCTCCGACACACCCGTCTGGGTCAGGTCTATCAGGATCTCACCTACGGTGGTAATATCAAACATGTCAATCACCTCATTATACGACTTGGATGCCGCCGACGGGACGGATACGCAGGACGTAGCAGCTTCCGTCGCCGAAGAGCGCGTCCATTCTCCGGACGTATTCTGCGGTCTTATCGACGGGTACGAACGCCTGGATCGTGCCGGCGAAGCCGCCGCCGTGGACGCGTACCGCGCCGTATTCGCCGAGCACCAGACGGCTGACGGCGAGGGCGAGCGGGATGCCCTGGGCGGTGGGCTTGGAGGTGGAGTAAAGGTTCTGGAGCAGGTTCGCAGAGGACGCCGCGGACTGGCGGTAGAGGGTGAAGAAACGCTCGATGTCGCCGCGCTCCAAGGCATCAGCCTCTAAGATTGCGCGGCTGTTCTCGCCGAAGAAGTGAATTGCGCGCAGGATCGCGCGGTCGTTCACCTTGCCGTGGAGGGAGGGGATCGCCTTAAAGAATTCCTTTTCATCCACCTGTCTGAGATATTCCTTGCCAAAGCACGCCGCGACACTCTTCATCTCGGCGGGAACGGCAACATAGTCCTCGGTCAGATCGGAGTGGCTGCCCTTGGTATCGGTAATGCAGAGGTTGTAGCCCGCTTTCTCAAAATCGAAATCGTGCTTTTCCACACGCGGGTTCTCGGTGTCGTTGAAGTCGATGAATACGAAGCCGCCGACGGAGCAGACCATCTGGTCGAGCAGTCCGCTGCCCTTGCCGAAATAGACGTTCTCGGCATACTGGCCGATCTTCGCGATCTCGATCTCACCCGCCTTGCAGTCGTTGTAGCGGATGTCGATGATCGTGCCGAGCAGGGTCTCGAATGCCGCTGAGGAGGAAAGTCCGCTGCCGCTGAGGACGTCGGAGATCGTATACGCGTCAAAGCCGCCGACCTTCACGCCCATCCGGGCGAAGCGGGCGACGATACCGCGGATGATGGCGATGGAGCTGCCCTTCTCCTCCTCATGGACGGAGAGGTCGGAGAGGTCGACCACGCTCATGCCGTAGCCCTCGGATTGCAGACGGATCACGCCGTCGTCATGGAAGGCGACGACCGCGACCGCGTCGAGGTTCACCGCCGCCGCGAGAGCGCAGCCGTGCTGGTGGTCGGTGTGGTTGCCGCCGATCTCGGAGCGTCCGGGAGCGGAGAAGATATGGATATCGTCGCGGCTCGGAAAATGCTCCTCAAAATGGCGGATGGCGGAGATATATCTTTCTCTCTGCGGGTACAGCGCCTTTTCATCCGCGCCGTAGAGCAGCTTGAGTTCCTCGGTGTATTCTCTGTTATGGAGTCTTTCGATCAGTTCAAAGGGTTTCATAGCGTCCTCACATATCTAATTTTTTCATTTCTTCAAGGATCTCCTCTTCGGTCTTTTCGTGACCGCCGTCGGAGATACCTTCGCTTGCAAAATACGCCTTTTCCTCAGGGGAGCCGGGCATGATCTTCTCGCCGTCCTCGGTGAGGATGAAGTCGCCGTAATCGTCTACGATCGGGAGGTATTTGGAGTAGTCCTTCACGAGCAGTCGGGCGGTCAGCATCGTGATCGCGCCGAAGCCGAAGAAGAACCAGCAGAACGCGTACAGCGGCATCATATGGGGATCGGAATAGGTCAGATATAAGGGGAAAATGTGGAAGAACAGGTTGACCGGGATCCACCACGGCTTATGGAAGGAGAAGTAGATCGCGTTGCGGATGTGGGCGCTGATCTTGCCCTCAAACGCGGCGATGGACGGGAAGGTGTAAATCAGGATCAGGGTCAGGATCAGCGCGACGCCGTAGATCGCGTACTGGAAGTAGTTCATCACGCCCTGCGCCTGCCAGCAGATTCTCAAGCCGAAGCAGCCCGCGACCATCAGGAGCGCGTAAACGATCCAGACGGCAGTCGACTGCAGAAACGAGGTCTTGAAGCCGAGCCAGAACTGCTTGAAGGGATTGGTCACGCCGCCGGAGCGCAGGGTCTTGAGCATGACGCGGTAGAGCGCCGTGTAGGACGCGCCGATGGTGATGACGGGCAGGCTGAACAGAATGAACATCAGGTTCGCGGCGATGATGATGCCGATCTTGGTCATCACCTTGCCGAACGGGCTGTCGTTGCTCATGAAGGAGTTTACAAAATCTTTCACTTTTTCGCCTCCCCCAGGATATAGTCGATGAAGAATTCGACTTCTTTTAAATTCTCACTTTTTGCGCCGATGCCGATGGCGCAGCTGTCCGCGTAAAGATGATATTTCGTCATGAGGATGCTGTCGCTGACGTCGATCCCGACGGGGATCTTCTCGAGCTTCTTGCCGTTCTCGTCCTCCGGCTCATACCAGATGAAGCGGTCGGCATATTTCTGCTTGATGGAAGCACAGCGCTCTTCATTCAGGTCGAGCAGTCTGCCGCTCTGTCCGAGAGCGGCGAGCGAATCCTTCTCCATTGTGATCGCGTCCAGCTCGCCCGCGTCAGCCAAGGTGACGAAGGCGTTGTAATAAGCGTTGCCGCGCGCCTGGTTCTGGAGATAATCAAAATAGGATTCGGCGTTGAACTCGACCTTCTTCGCCTTGAGGTCATAGCCCGCCGTCTTGGTGAAGTCCTCCCATAGCTCGGAGCCGGTGCCGACGTCAACGGTGGTGTTGGCGAAGGTGACCATGAGCCAGTTATCGGGGATGTTCGTCGCGAGGCGGACGATCAGGAAGGTGCCGAAGCCGAGGACGAACACGATCGCGATAATCGGGATCTTGAAATACATCCAGATGTAGGCGACCGCTTCCTTGAAGGGCATTTCCTTTATTTTCTTTTTTTCCTCAGACCATACGATCTTGTTGGGACTTATTGAGCGCAAAATCTTGTCCTCACTTTATCTTTTTGATATCCACCTGCATGGAAGGATAGTCGCCCGTGAGCTGCGGGAAGGTGTAGCCGGCGCTCATCAGCGCGGCGCCGAGACACTCGAACTCGCCGTCGACGGAGTAGAGCGCCTCGGGATCGAGACCCTTGGGCTTGACGTGGATGGGCGTGGAGTTGGCGAGCGGGTTGGTCACAACGATGTTGAGAAGGCTCCTGTCCTTCTCAGGGCTGACGAACTGCCACGCGAAGTAGTGACCGCTCTCCTTCATGGAGCTGAGGCGGTAGAACAGACCGTTGTGGACGATCGGCTCGATCTCCTTGAAATGGTCGACCTGCGCCTTGATCTCCTCGAGATCCTCGTCGCTGAGCTTGTGAAGATCGAGCTCATAGCCGAAGGTACCGGACATCGCGACGATCCCGCGGGTAGAGAGCGGGGTCAGCCTGCCTGTCTGGTGGTTCGGGGTGGCGGAAACATGGGCGCCGATGGAGGAGACGGGATAGCCGAAGGAGGTGCCGTACTGGATGGTCAGGCGGGAGATGGGATCGGTGTTGTCGGAGCACCATATCTGGGGCGAATACTGGAGCATGCCTGCGTCGAAGCGACCGCCGCCGCCCGCACAGCCCTCGAAGAGAACGTTCGGGAACTTCTCGGTCAGGCGCTGATACAGCTTGTACAGGCTGAGATAATAGCGGTGGGCGACCTCGCCCTGTCGCGGAGACGGAGTGGAATGGGAGTAGACGTCCGAGAGCGGACGGTTGAAATCCCACTTGATATAGGTGATGTTGTACTTGGACAACAGATCGGAAAGCGTGTTGAAGATGTACTCGTGTACCTCGGTGCGGGAGAGGTCGAGGACGAGCTGGTTGCGCGCCATCATGGGAGCGCGGTTCGGAGCGGTCAGAGCCCAGTCGGGATGCGCGCGGTAGAGGTCGGAATTCTCGCTGACCATCTCCGGCTCGACCCAGAGACCGAACTTCATGCCTAAGGCGTTGATCTTCTCGATCAAGCCGTCGAGACCGTTCGGGAGCTTCTTTTCATCGGGCACCCAGTCGCCGAGAGCGGCGTTATCGTCATAGCGGTTCTTGAACCAGCCGTCGTCGAGGACGAACAGCTCGATGCCGAGCTTAGACGCCTTCTGAGCGAGAGAGACGAGCTTCTCCTCATTGAGGTCGAAGTACATCGCCTCCCAGTTGTTGATCAGGATGGGACGGTGGCTGAGCTTGTACGCGCCGCGGACGACGTTGTTGCGGATCACGCGGTGATAGCGGTGGGTCAGCTGGGTCAGACCGTCGGCGCAGGTGAGGATGACCTCGGGGGTGTGCAGGCTCGTTCCGGGAGCCAGCTCCCAGCGGAAGCGGTCGTCGCTCAGACCCATCACCACGCGGGTGCTGTCGAACTGATCAAGCTCGATCTCGGTCTTATGGTTGCCGGAATACATCAGCATCATGCCGTAGCAGGCGCCGCTGTCCTCGGTCGCTTCATGATCGCAGAGGATGACGAAGGGATTGTGCTGGTGGCTGGACATGCCGCGTCCGGAGGAAAGGGTCTGGATGCCGTGGAAGAGCGGGACGCGCTCGGGCTGGCGCTCCATGCAGTGGCGGCCGTGGAAATGGATCATATCCCACTTGCCGAAGGGAAGCTCCAGACACATGGAGGACGCCTTCCGCAGCCAGACGATCTCATAGCCGGCGTTGCTGATCTCAGCCGCGCGGGTGATGATATCCAGATCCTCAAAGACGCCGTAATACAGCTTGATGCGGATATTGGCGGCGTTGTCGATCAGGGTGACGATCAGCGTCTGGGCGACCTGACCGCTGTCGTAAACGGAGGGCAGTCCGGGGACGGAATACTTACCGTCGAGGATCTCATGCTTCTCATAGCGGAACTCCGCACAGCGGCTGCCGTCGGAGCAGGAGGCGGCGATGCTGGTGACGCGGAAATCGCCTACGCCGAAGGAGGTGTACTCCTGCGCCATCGAATCGAGGGAAAAGGCGCGGTTGTTCCGCATGTCATAGGGATTGCCGGAGAAGCCGTGGTCGTAGATACGGTACGGATAGGACATGTCGTTCTGGTGGATCTTCGCGCCGTAGTACAGATGGTTCAGATAACCGAGGTCGTCGATCTTCATCTGATAGGTGGTGGACTTGGTCTCCAGAATAAGCTGTTTTGTTTCTTCAATATAACGGATACTCATAGCGGGCTCCTTCTTTCAATTATACTGTGGGATCCGCCTGACCGGGCTGGTGGTTCTGGCGGTACTGGCGGGGGCTGATGCCGTAAAAGCTCTTGAAGGTCTTGGAGAAGGTCAGGGGGTTTTCATACCCGATCTGACGGGAGATCTCCTGGATGGGATTGTTCGTTTCCTCTAGCAGCTTCCAAGCCTGCCGCAGCTTGCACTGCATCAGGTACTCCTGCGGGGAGACGCCCATCTTTGTTTTGAAAAGATTGGTCAGATAGCTACGGTGCAGACCGACGTACTTTGCGACGTCGCCGATCTTCGCGGTCGCGTAATTCGTGCGGATGAAGTCGGCGGCGTACTTCACATAATCATCGGAAGGGTACTGACGGACTTTGTGGACGCGCTTCTCCGATTCATAAGCGGAATGGACCGCGGTGCTGATGAACTCAAGAAGATGACCGGTGCGGGAATAGACGTTGGAGGGGGTCAACTCCGCCTGATCAAGCACCTTGGCGACGATGGAATAGAACTGCTTCAAGTCAACATGGCAGTCGAGAACGTTGACGCCGTCGACAAAGCCCATGTCCTCGACGCATTTCTTCGCGATCGTGCCGTCGAAAGCCATCCAGCAGTAGACCCACGGGTCGTCGGTATCCGCCTTGTACCAGGTGTCCTCACCGGGCTTGGTTAGGAACATCTGACCGAAATGAAGGTCAGATTCCTTTCCGTCGACGGAGAGCTTTCCCTTGCCCTCGAGGATCACATGCAGATGGTAGCCGTCTCTGCCGGACGTATTGAAATAATAATCGGGCAGACAGTGCTCGATACCGCAGAGCATCAGGTAGATGTCATCGGTGACGCGCTTCTGGTACACCAGACAACGCACCTTTGGGGTCACATAAAGCCCCGGCTCATCATACATAATATCACCCTCCTGTCGAATAGTAAATAAGCATTTATGAAAAGCGGGCGTCTTTCACAGTTATACATACACCCGATTTTGATAAATGTTTATCCGCAAGATGTGAAGAAAAGCCGGAGGTATCCTAGAGATACCTCCGGCTCATCAATCATGTTATGCGGTCTCTATGCCCTTGGAGCAAATCGACCTTACAGCTTGCCGCCCGAGGTAGCGATACCTTCTACAAATTGCTTCTGGAAAATGACATAGATAACGACCATCGGAACAACAGCCAGTACAGCCGCCGCCATCATGGTGGGATAGTTGCTGCTAAACTGTCCCTGCATCTTCGCAAGACCCGCGGACAGTGTGGTGGTCTCCGCTCTGGTGCAGACGATCATCGGCCACATCAGGTCTTTGAACGCGAACAGCGCGGTGAAGATACCTAAGGAAACCATCGAGGAACGGGTCAGCGGCATCATGATGCGCAGGAAGCGCTGACCGATATTACAGCCGTCGATATCTGCGGCTTCCTCCAGGTCCTTCGGAAGGCCCTCATAGCCCGTTTTCAACAGATAGGTACCGAAAGCGGTAACGATACCCGGGAACACAAGTCCCGAGATCGTGTTCAGCAAGCCGAGCTTACTTACCATCAAATACTGGGGAATGATGAAGATCTGCGCGGGGATCATCATCTGGACGAGAACCAGAGCGAAGAAGAAATTCTTGCCCGGGAACTTCAGACGGCCGAATGCGTAACCTGCCATGGTGGCGGTCAGGCAAGCGCAGATAACGCGGAACAGGATCATCAGCAGGGTGTTCTTATAAAGAAGAACGAAGTTGTAGCTCTGCCATACCTCGCCGAAGTTTTCCCAATGCCAGCCGTGGGCGGGGAAAATATAGAAGGGATCAACGGAGATCGCCTCCTGATTGGTCTTGAGCGCGGTGAGGATCATCCACGCGAAGGGAACCAGCATGATGAACGCCATGATGATCAGAATGATATACATGACTACTTTACTTGCAATATTTCTTGCACGAGCACTTTTCATTGATCAGTTCCCCCTTTCTTACGGATGATATACGAGCTTCTTCTCTGCACGCTGCAGGATGAAGGTTACGATCATGATGAAGATGACCAGGAATACGACGATGGTGGCGCCGTAGCCCTTGTTGCCCTGAGTGAACGCATAGTCGTAGAACAGGTAGACGATGGACTGGGTGTTCTCCAGCGCGAGGTTCGTCTTATCCATGACCATGAACATCAGGTCGAAGATCGTCAGAGCGCCGATGATACGGGTCTGGACGATGAAGAAGGTGGTCGGGGACAGCAGCGGAACGGTGATGTGGAAGAACTGCTTGATACCGGTCGCACCGTCGATCTCAGCGGCTTCATAGTAGTCGCCGGGAATCTCCTGTAAGCCGGAGATGAACAGAACCATGTTGTAACCGATGATGGACCATACGCCGATGACGCCGATGGAGACCCACGCGAGGTTCGGATCGGAGATCCAGGCTACATTGGTGCCGAAAATGTTGTTCAGCAGACCGAACTGCTGGTTATACAGCCACTTCCAGACCATGGCGACCGCCGCGGGAGCGCAGACCATGGGGAGGAAGAAGATGGTGCGGAAGAACGAGGTACCCTTGAGCTTCTTGTTGAGGAATACTGCAAGGATCAGGGAAATGATAACGCCGAAAGGAACTTCGATCAGCGCGTACTTGATGGTGTTCCACAGAGAGTGCCAGACTTCACCGGAGGCGAAGACCTTGGCGTAGTTTGCAAAACCTATGAAAGTATTGCCCTTACCGAAGTCGCCGGTCTTGCAGAAGGACTGCCACAGCGTGTCGATAGCCGGGTAGAAGTTCAGCACGATCAGACCGATGATCGTCGGCGCTATGAAGCACAACGCCCATATCATTTCTCTCTTCTGAGCCTTGGTGCGCTTCTTCTTAGGCGCTTTTTGTTTCATAAGTTCCCTCCTTTACATAATATTGGAAAAACCGCCATCAGGCGGACCGGACCGAACGGTCGATCCGGCTCGCCTGAATGTTCATGATCAGTTTATTCGGATTACTCGTTAGCGATTGCGTTCTCGATGATCTTCTGCGCGTTGTCGCAAGCAGTAGCCATCAGAGCGGGATCGGAAGGATCCTGCCACGGATCAAGGAACGCGCCCTTCTGCTGGAGAGCATCTTCCCAAACGGTGGTGTTGCGGGTGTAGGGACGGAAGTAGAGGCTGTAGTCCTCTGCCTTCAGGAACGCGGAGATATCCATGCCGGGGAATGCATTTGCGAACGCCTCGGAAACGCCGGTCATACCGCCCATGGTAACGCCCTTTTCAGCCTGCAGCTTCTGGCCTTCCTCAGAGCAGAAGTAAGAGATGAGGCTGTAGCAGGAAGCGGGATCCTTGGTGGCAGCGGAAGCAGCCCAGCCAAGACCGTTGTAAGCGGACCAGCGCTCTTCCTTCTCGCAGGTGCCGTTGCCGTTTACATCGGCGTAAGGCAGCAGAGCCCAAGCGTAGTCAGCGTGGTTCTCAGCGGTGTAGAAAGCGTTGATCATCCAGGAGCCCTGAGTGATCATGCCGACCTTGCCGGACTGGAACAGAGAATCGGTACCGGTCTCAGCAACAACAGACTGGGGAGCGCCTACGGTGAGGAGCTTTCTCATCATTTCCATGCCCGCCTTCGCCTCGTCGGAGCCGATCGCGGTGGTCTTGTGATCCTCGGAGACAACGTTGCCGCCGTAGGAGTAAATCAGGTTGTACCAACCATCCTGGTTGTTGGAGGTGTTCATCGCCATGCCGTAGACGTCGCCGTTGGAGCCTTCGGTGATCTTCTTGGCAGCCTCATACATGTCTTCCCAGGTCCAAGCGTCGGTCGGATAATCTACGCCGTACTTGTCGAAGATCGCCTTGTTGTAGAGCAGCGCGATGGTGTCATGATCCTTAGGCAGAGCGAAGACCTTGCCGTCGGAGCGGGTGTACAGATTCTTAACGCCTTCATAGAACTTGGACATATCGACGGTGCTGTCCTTCGCGATGTAATCAGTGAGGTCGAGCAGGATGTCGTTCTCCATGTACATCTGAGCAGTGTTGGAATGCATCCAGAATACGTCGGGCATCTGGCCGCCGGAAGCGCCTGCCTCGAGCAGAGTCCAGTAGTTATCCCAGTCAACGACTTCTACGCTGACCTTGACGCCGGAGGTCTCGGTCCACTTGTCGGCGATCTCCTGGATGCCCTTCTGCTGGTTGGAGTCCCAGATGTTTACGGTGATGGTGCTTGCCTTGGAGCCGGAGCCGCTGTCGGAACCGGAGCCGGAGCTGGTGCCGGAGCCGGAGTTGGAGCCGCCGCAAGCCGCGAGTACAGATGCAACCATCAGGACTGCGATGAGTAATGCAACTAATCTTTTCAAGGAATCAAGAAAATCTATGACAACAAGGTGACCGCCGTACACGACGTTAACCTGAAGATCGCGGACAAGGAATTCATCGTTCTTGTCGGTCCTTCCGGTTGCGGTAAGTCCACTACCCTGCGTATGGTCGCGGGTCTGGAGGATATCTCCGAAGGCGAGCTGTACATCGACGGCGCACTCATGAACGACATCGTCCCGAAGGATAGAGACATCGCGATGGTTTTCCAGAACTACGCGCTGTATCCGCACATGACGGTTCGCGACAACATGGCGTTCGCCCTCAAGCTCAAGAGAACTCCCAAGGCGGAGATCAACAAGAAGGTCGACGAGGTCGCAAAGATCCTCGGCATCACCCAGTATCTGGATCGTAAGCCGAAGGCTCTCTCCGGCGGTCAGAGACAGCGTGTCGCTATCGGTCGTGCGATGGTTCGTAATCCGAAGGTATTCCTCATGGACGAGCCGCTCTCGAACCTTGACGCGAAGCTGAGAAACGAGATGCGCGCGGAGATCATCAAGCTCCGTCAGCGTATCGACACCACCTTTATGTACGTTACCCATGACCAGACCGAGGCTATGACGCTCGCAGACCGTATCGTCATCATGAAGGACGGCTACGTCAACCAGATCGGTACGCCTCAGGAGCTGTTCAACAAGCCCGTGAACCTCTTTGTCGCAGGCTTCATCGGCATGCCCGTCATGAACTTCTTCAAGGGCAGCAAGCTGCTGCTGGAGAACGGCAAGTACTTTGCCGAGATCCGCGGCGTGAAGTTCGAGCTCAGCGAGTTCCAGCAGAAGGCGCTCAAATCAAAGGATCAGAAGCCCACGAACATTGTAGCGGGTATCCGTCCGCAGCACATCACCGTCGGCGAGGGCAAGCTCTCCGCGAAGATCGAAGTCAGCGAGATGATGGGTACCGAGTACAACATCCACGCTGTTTCCGGCGACGATGAGGTCGTTATGGTTATCCCCACCATCGGTCTCGGCGCAGACGTATCCATGGGTCAGACCGTTAAGTTCGACGTCGCTCCCGAGCTGATCCAGCTCTTTGACGAGGACACCGGCAACAACCTGATCTGGTACGACAAGGCTTCTGCCGACGCGAACGCTCCCGAGTGCGCGAAGTACGAGTAATCATATATAAGACTTTCATGTATTAGAGTTTTTCCCTTCTTTTCCTTTTTTCGTTTTCTTCATCACACATTTGCTCTGATACGTTTTCGGCAAACGCCCCGAACGGCCGGTAACCGTTCGGGGCGCTTGCACATGTTTTTTTGATAGAACTCTTTGATTCATCCTGTAGGATATGCTATACTAAAAGAAAAACGGAGGTCTTGAAACATGTTAGGCAATTTCAGTTACCACAACCCCACCAAGCTCTACTTCGGCGAGGACGCGCTGGGTTATCTCAACGAGGAGCTTCCAAAGTACGGCAAGACCGTCCAGCTCATCTACGGCGGCGGTTCGATCAAGAGAAACGGTCTGTATGACGAGATCGTCGCGATCCTGAAAGAGAACGGCAAGACGATCGTCGAGGACGCGGGCGTTATGCCCAATCCGACCGCCGAGAAGCTGCGCGAGGGCGTGAAGCTGGCGAAGGAGAACAAGGTCGATTTCCTGCTGGCGGTCGGCGGCGGCTCCTGCTGTGACTACGCGAAGGCGGTCTCCGTCTCCGTCCACTGCGACGACGATCCGTGGGACAAATACTACATCCGCTTTGAGGAACCTACATGCGAGATCGTACCCGTCGGCTGTGTGCTGACGATGGCAGGTACCGGCTCCGAGATGAACGGCGGCGCGGTCATCACCAACCACGAGCAAAAGCTCAAGATCGGTCATGTTTTCGGCGATGATGTCATGCCGAAGTTCTCGATCCTCAACCCGAAATACACGATGACCCTGCCCAAGCGTCAGATGGTCGCGGGCGTCTACGATATCTTCAACCACATCTGTGAGCAGTATTTCTCCGGCGAGGATGACAACACCTCCGACTATCTCGCAGAAGCGCTGATGAAGTCCGTTGTCCACAGTTCGCTGATCGCGGTGGAGAACCCCGAGGACTATGAGGCGCGCTCTAACATCATGTGGTCGGCGACCTGGGCGCTGAACACGCTGATCTCACGCGGCAAGTCCACCGACTGGATGGTGCACATGCTGGGTCAGGCTGTCGGAGCGATCACGGATGCGACCCACGGCATGACGCTCGCCGCTGTCTCTCTCCCCTACTACCGCTTCATCATGCCCTACGGCTTGAAGAAGTTCGCGCGCTTTGCGACTGAGGTGTGGGGCATTAATCCCGCCGGCAAGAGCGAGGAGGAGCTCGCGAACGAGGGTCTCGAAGCGCTGAAGAACTGGATGCAGACGATCGGCGTCGCGATGAACCTCTCCGAGCTGGGCGTGACAGAGGACATGATCGAGGCGATCGCCGACGCGACCATTCTCCTCGACGGCGGATACAAGAAGCTCGACCGCGACGACGTTGTCGCCGTATTGAAGGCGAGCTTGTAATACTTCAAATAAACGCAGAAAGAGCAGGACGAAAAGTCCTGCTCTTTTTATTTCTGCTATTTATCTCAGTTTTTTCTTCTTTCGCTTCATGATCAGCCACAGGTAGGCATAGCCGACGAGAAGCAGCAGGATCGTGAGCAACAGTATCCACCAGAAGCAGCCCATGAAGGGAAGCTTGTCGGAGAAGCCGAACGCGCCGGCGGGACTGCCCCAGTTGAGGAAGAAGTACGGATAATTGTGACCCTTGGAGAACTCCCAGCCTGCGGCATAGCCGATGGACGCGTAAATCACATACGCGAGCGGCGGGAGGATCACATAGAAAACGTAGCTCCTCTTGAAATTGCCGGGTACTGCGCTCAGGAAGAAGTCGATGATCGCTGAGAGCGGAACGACAACGTGGGTCAGGATATTATGAGGCGTCCACGCGAGCGCTCCGAGCGTGGGCGCGAGTACGAAGGTAAAGACGGCGCCGGTCAGGGTGATGGAGACCGTGCCGACGTAGTGGATCACATACCACGCGTTGGGCGCGGGCTTCTTCCGCAGGAGCATCACAAGCCCCACGGCGCTGAGGAGCGCGATCGCGATATTGGACTGGATGGTGAAATACTTGAAAATGGTGCTTCCGCTCATGAAACCGCCCATGCCCGACGTGTAGCTCAAATAGGTTCCGACCGTCGCGGCAACGATCACGACGCATTTCAGGATAGCGGAGATGATCTTTGTACGTTTACTGATTCCCAAAATATGACCCCTCTCTTTGTCGTTTCATACTAATTTCTAATTAAACGCTTTAATAATCCATTCTCTTGCTGTGATACTTTTAATAGTATCAGAGGAAATACTACGAATTGTATCACACAAGC
>CACYFH010000015.1 GCA_902773635.1 uncultured Ruminococcus sp.
GACGACGCAGACAGGCTGTCGCCTGTCAAGGAGGACAACGAAGTTATACGGAATTTAACGCAATAAATGTTAAAGTGTTTTAATGAAACTTAGTATTATTATAACATCTGTATTATTTCAACGTTTTTCGGCGGGAGCAAGCCCCCGCCCTACAATCTCTTTGAGGAGTGACAGCTATGCCCGACGACGCGTCCGGTGCGAAAGAAAAGAAAGAAAAGAGCTTTATCGAGCGCCTGTTCGGTTCTCGCGACCAGGAAGAGAAGCAGGCGCAGACCGAGGAGGAGATCCTCTCCCTCGTAGAAGAAGGCCAGGAAAAGGGACTGATCGAGGACGACACCAAAAGCATCATCGAGAACGTTTTCGACTTCGACGACACCGTCGTCTATGAGATCATGACCCACCGCCGCGATATGACCGCGCTCGAGGACACCGACGACCTCAAGACCGTCGTCGACGTCGCGATCGAGTCCGGCCACTCGCGCATCCCCGTCTGGCGGGATGATATCGACAACATCATCGGCATCCTCTACGTCAAGGATCTGCTGCGCTATGTAGGCGCGCCCGCACCCGCGAACTTCAAGCTCAGCGCCATCCTGCGCCCGGCGCTCTTCGTCCCGCGCACCAAGGACTGCCGCTCGCTCTTCGGCTTCATGCAGAAGAACAAGACCCAGATCGCCGTGGTCGTGGACGAGTACGGCGGCACCGAGGGCATCATCACGCTAGAGGATCTGATCGAGGACATCCTCGGCAACATTCAGGATGAGTATGACAAAGAGGAGGACGAGATCCGCCGCCTCTCTGACGGCAAATTCACCGTCGACGGCTCCACTGCCATCGAGGACGTGGAGGAGCTGACCGGGGTCGAGCTGAGCGACGACGACAGCGAGACGATCGCGGGCTTCATGCTCTCTAACCTCGGGCGCATCCCCGCCGCAGGCGAACAGCCGAGCATTGAGCACAGCGGTCTGCGCTTCACCGCGAACAAGACCGACGGCAGGCGCATCCTCGAGGTACTGATAGAAAAGCTATAATAGTTTGGAGAAATGAACATGAAAAGAATCATTGCTATGATCTTAGCGGTCGTGATGACCGCCTCGCTGCTGTGTGCCTGCGGCGAGAAGAAGCCCGAGACCGTGTCCACCAGCGTCAAATCGAACTACGACGACGGCTACGCGTCCCGCTATGCCCAGACCGTCACGAAGGACGACAGCGGCAACACCGTCTATGAGTTCACCCAGTCCCAGTACGACGCCTATACCCACGACCACAGAAACACCGTTTCTGCCGAGATCCGCGACAAAATCGTCGAGAATCATTCCAAGGACTACGGCGAGTTCGTCTACATCAACGCAGAGAAGAAGGCGGTCATGATCGGCATCCATAAAGACGAATACGACGCCGAGACCGCCGCAAAGGAAGCCCCCGCCGCCGCGGAGAAAGGCTTTGCGTATTTCCAAAACCTCCTCGAACCCGTCGACTCCATCCGCGTGATCTACTGTGACGCCGGCGACCAGAGCGTCGAGTACGGCTCCTTCGAATTCACCGCGAAGGACTGAGCGGAGGGAATATGAAAGCATATCAGACAGGAATCATTTTTGTTCACGGCTTCACGGAATCGACCCACTGGTTCGATGACCTGATCGCACAGGTGCCCGAGGGCGTCCTTGTCCGCAACGTCCACCTTCCCGGACACGATGCGACGACCCGTGAATTCCGGCAAACGGACGCGATGATCTGGCTCAAGGCGGTCGATCAGGCGGTCGTCGAGATGACCGAGCAATGCGAGCGGGTGTTCTACGTCGGGCACTCCATGGGCTGTCTGCTCGGACTGCTCATCCAGCAGAAGCGCCGCGCCTTCTCCGGGATGCTGCTGCTCTGCTGTCCGTTCTTTGTCCGTCCGACCAAGCGCTATTTCAAAACGCTCCTTCTGGCGAACCTCACGACCGCGAAGGCGGACGATCCCCTTGTCGCGGCGGAGCGCAGCACGCGCGGCGTCACAGCCGACCATATCTATTCCTATCTTTTATGTACCCGTCCGCTCAACGAGCTGTTCCGCCTGATCCGCTTCACGAAGAACCACTCTCTGCATCTGCCGGAAAAGACAGTTTTCTGCCACTCCGAGCAGGACGAGATCGTCGGCAGGAGGTCCGCAGACTACGCGGAAAACGTCCTGCACGCAAGGGTGGAGCTTCTCCCCGGCTGCGGTCACAACTACTTCACCGACGACATGCGCTCAAAGGTCGTCGCCCTCCTGACGGAAATGATAGATACAGCCCTTTAGAGCACAAAAACCTGACAAAGGTGCAGGAGCGTTAAAGCCTCCCTTTGGTAAAGGGAGGTGGGCTCGCACTAAGCGAGCCCGGAGGGATTGTATCAATGTTGCGAAGCAACCACCTATTAAAAACAACTTAAAACCCGCTAACATAATATAAAACACACAAGGGCTGTCCAAGCGGACAGCCCTTTTCCTATGCAAATATTCAGATCAGACGATGCGGATGTTCAGCGTATCGGTGCCGGAGGTGGGAACGGTCTTGTTGGAGCTGATGATGACGACCGTGTCGCCCTTCTCGACGATGCCGGTCTGCATCGCCTTCTCCACCGCCTGCTGGGTGATCTCGTCGGAGGTCTTCTTCTCCTCGCCGAGGACAGGGCTGACGCCCCAGCTCAGACAGAGCTTGCGGCATACCTGCTCGCCGGTGACGACCGCGATGATCGGGCAGCTCGGACGGCAGCGCGCCATCGCGCGCGCGACCGCGCCGGTCTTGCTCTCCGCGATGATCGCCTTCGCGCCGATATTCTCCGCGACAAACTTCGCCGCCTCACAGATATTCTCTCTGAACGCGGTCATATCCGTCTGCGTCGCGGAAGCGCCGCGCAGGAGCATGAGGTTCTCGTGCTTCTCCGCCTCGGTGCAGATATCGTTCAGCGCCTCGACGCTCTCCACAGGGTACATGCCCGCCGCGCTCTCGCCGGAGAGCATGACGGCGGAGGTGCCGTCGTAAACCGCGTTCGCCACGTCGGAGATCTCCGCACGGGTGGGTCGGATGTTGGTGGTCATGCTGTCGAGCATCTGGGTCGCGGTGATGACGTATTTGCCCGCGAGGACGCACTTGCGGATGATCATTTTCTGGATCTCGGGCAGCTTGATGAACGGGATCTCCACGCCCATATCGCCGCGCGCGACCATCACGCCGTTGGAGACCTCGATGATGCGGTCGATATCGTCCACGCCGCTCTGGTTCTCGATCTTTGAGATGATCTCGACGTCCTCATAGCCGAGGGAGTCGATGTAGTCGCGCAGCTTGATCACATCGTCCGCCGAGCGCACGAAGGACGCCGCGATGACGTTCACGCCCATTTT
Source organism: uncultured Ruminococcus sp. (assembly GCA_902773635.1). Classification (GTDB taxonomy): domain Bacteria; phylum Bacillota; class Clostridia; order Oscillospirales; family Acutalibacteraceae; genus Ruminococcoides. The sequence continues at coordinate 3,365 of CACYFH010000015.1, forward strand.
CAGACCGAACTCGATGTCGGCGCGGTCCTTCTGGCTGATATACGGCATATTGATGGTGTAGCCGGGGATATTGATGCTCTTGCGGTTGCTGAGCTTGCCGCCGGTCATGATGCGGGTGACGATGCAGTCCTGCTCGACCGTCTCCACGCGGGCGGAGATCTTGCCGTCGTCGAAGAGGATCACGCGGCCGATGCTGGTGTTGTCACGGCGGAAGGTGTCGATCAGCTTCGGATAAGAGAGGGAAACGCCCTCGGTGTCGCCGATGCCCTCGGTAGAGTACAGGCGGTATTCCTGACCCGCCTCGAGCATCACGGAGCCTTCCTCAAAGGTGCCGACGCGGATCTCCGGGCCCTTTGTGTCCAGCAGGAGCGCGACGGTCTTGCCGCTCTTCTTGATCGCTTCCTTCACGATGTTGAAGCGCTTGGTCATCGCGTCATACTCGCCGTGGCTCATGTTGAAGCGCGCCACGTTCATGCCCGCGTCGATCATCCTCAGCAGGATGTCAACGTCGTCGCAGGCAGGGCCCATGGTGCACACGATTTTCGTCATTCTCATAAGAATACCCCCGTTTGGTTGAATAATTATTGTTACATACTACAATAATACCAGTATTATTCAGGGAAGTAAAGGGGTTTTTAAAAAATATGTTGATTTATTTGATCCGCTTGTCCCGTAGGGCGGGGGGTACCCCCGTTGGGGGAATGTCCGAAGGACAAGGGGAGGAGCCGTCTCCGGCGAGGAATGCTCCCGCCGTCCCGAAAATTTCGTTAAATATATGCTCCCTGAATCGAAAATGCCTTGCGGCTTTTTGATTCCAATAAATGATGTGATAACGTTGCAAATAATGAATAAAAACAGGGTGTGGGCGCAGCCCACCATTAACTCCTAATTCCTCACTCCTCACTCCTAACTCTTCCTCACGTTCACCATCACGATCCCTGCCGCGGTGAGCAGGAGGCTCAGAAGGAACATCGGCTCAAGCATCTGGCGCTCGCCGAGGATGAAGAACGACCAGATCGCCCCGGTGATCGGGATGAGCATATTGAAGACGAGGATCTTCCCCGCTTCATGGTGCACCAGAAGCGCCGTCCAGAGGGTGAACGCCGCCGCCGAGACGAACGCGAGGTACAGCGCTGTCCACAGGCTGACAAAGCTCAGCGGATAGCTCCCGCCCATGATCAGAGCGACCAGCAGGATCAGCACGCCGCCGACCGTCAGCTGCCAGCCGGTCGCCTCCATCACGATTCCGCCTGAGACGCGCTTTCCGACAAAGGAGCCGGCGGTGTTCAGCAGGGTCGAGAGCAGCACCAGCCCCTCTCCCATCAGAGAAAAACCGCCCAGACTGTCCGTGTTGACCAGCAGGATACCGCCCATCCCGATGAGCACGCCGACGATCTTCAATACCGTCAGCTTTTCTCCCTTGAAGAACAGCGGCGCGAAAAGCACGGCAAAAAAGCCGGAAGCCGCCGTGATCACGGAGGTTTTGGTCGCGGTGGTATTGGCGACGCCGATGTAGTTGAAAATATACATCAGCCCCGTCTGCAAAACGCCGTACAGCATCACGCCGCCTGCCCTTTCTCTCGGGACGGTCGGGAAGCGGCGGTTCCTCACCCACGCAAAGACCAGCACCATCAGCCCCGCCAGCGTGAAGCGCACACCCGCGAACATCAGCTTGTCCGGGACGGCGGTCATATTCATTTGTGCGTAGCCGTACTTGATGACGGGGTACGCCGAACCCCAGAGCACGGTGCAGAACACCGCGCACAGCACGGCGAACCATTGCTTTTTGATCAGCTTTTGCATAACCTTATCCTATCAAAAGGAGCCGCCGCATCACGCGACAGCTCCCTGCTTTCATTCCTATCCTATCATTGCGAGGGGCTGCGCCCCGTGGCAATCCCCTTGTCATTCCGATTGTAAAAGAGAGATTATTTCCTGTCCTTCATATCGGTATAGGGGGTCTCGGTGCAAACGCTCATATACGCCGGACGGATGATCTTGTTGACGTTCATCAGCTCTTCCATGCGGTGAGCGCTCCAGCCCGCGATACGCGCGACCGCGAAGATCGGGGTATACAGCTCAGGCGGCAGACCGAGCATCTTGTAAACGAAGCCGGAGTAGAAGTCCACGTTCGCGGAAACGCCCTTGTACATCTTGCGGTGCTTCGCGATGATCTGGGGCGCCAGGCGCTCGATGCGGCTGTAGAGCCCGTACTCGTCCATCTCGCCCTTTGCCTGAGCGAGCTTCTCGACCGAGCCCTTGAACACACGCGCTCTCGGGTCGGAGATCGAGTAGACCGCGTGGCCGATACCGTAGATCAGACCGGAACGGTCGTAAGCCTCCTTGTTGAGTATCTTCTCCAGATACGCGGCGATCTCCTCGTCGTCCGCCCAGTCCTTGACGTTGTACTTGATCTCGTTCATCATGCCCATCACGCGCAGGTTCGCGCCGCCGTGCTTGGGACCCTTCAGGGAGCAGAGCGCCGCCGCGATCGCGGAGTAGGTGTCCGTGCCGGAGGAGGTGACGACGCAGGTGGTGAAGGTGGAGTTGTTACCGCCGCCGTGCTCGGCATGCAGGATCAGCGCCATATCCAGCACCGCCGCCTCTAAGGGCGTGAACTGTCTGTCCTCTCTGAGCGTCCTCAACAGCAGCTCCGCCGTCGGCTCACAGCGCTCGGGGTTATGGATGAACAGGCTCTTGCCCATGCTGTAATGGTTGTACGCCTGATAGGAGTACACCGTCAGCAGCGGGAAGAGGGAAATGAGCTTGAGACACTGGCGCAGGACGTTGTCCATATGCAGATTCATAACGTCATGGTCATAGGAAGCGAGCGTCAGCACCGCCTTGGCGAGTGCATTCATCATATCGCTGCCGGAAGCCTTGAGGATGACGTCGCGGACAAAGTGCTTGGGTAAAACGCGGGAATCGGAGAGCAGCTCCATGAAGCCCTCCAGCTCCTTCTCGGTCGGGAGCTTAGAGAACAGCAGGAGGTAGACGACCTCCTCAAAGCCCAGACGGTTGTCGCGCAGACAGCCCGCGATGATATCCTCCACGTTGATGCCGCGGTAGAACAGCTTGCCGTCGGTCGGGATAGTCTTGCCGTCCACGATCTTATTCTGTCTGATCTCGCTGACGTCGGTCAGACCGGTCAGAACGCCCTTGCCGTTGAGGTCGCGCAGGCCGATGTTGACGTTATACTTGGGGTACAGCTCCTTGTCGATGTTGCCGTTGGCGATACACGCCTTGGACAAACGCTGGATTCTCTTATCACTGGTGCTGATCTGTGACAAATTGACCACTTCCTTCATACTCGGTAGTCGTAGTTTTGAAATATACGGATTTATTATAACGCATTTTTGCGGATTAGTCAAATAGATTCCTCAGACGAAATCCCCTTCTCGCCCCCTTTTTCCGCCCCCGGGCGGTAGAATTCAAAAAATTATTGCAAAACGCAGAATTTTGAGACTATTTCATAAAATTTTTTCGTGTATTATAGTTGATTTTCACAGAATTTTATGGTAGAATAATATAGACTATATAGTGGATGATTTCTATCCGCAGGTAATTTATCAAAAACTCCCTCCAGAGGTACTATGGAACAGATTATCAATATAGATCGAATGGAACACGCGGCGGCGCTGTTCGGCAGCTTCGACGCGAACATCAAGATCATCGAGGACGCGTTCGGCGTGCGCGTGCACGCGCGCGACAGCGAGCTGAAGATCTCCGGCGACGCCGAGGGCGTGCTCAAAGCGGGCAAGGTCATCGACAGCCTTCTGAATCTTCTCAACCGCGGCGAACAGCTCTCGGAGCAGAACATCACCTACTGCATCTCGCTCGTCAACGAGGGTAGCGAGGACAAGATCGAGAACCTCGCCTCCGACTGCGTGTGCGTCACCTCCAAGGGCAAGCCGATCAAGCCCAAGACGATGGGACAGAAGCGCTATTGCGCCGCCATCGAGAGCAACACGATCACCATCGCCGTCGGCCCTGCGGGCACCGGCAAAACATATCTCGCGGTTGCGATGGCGGTCACCGCCTTCCGCAGCAAGGAGGTCAACCGCATCATCCTGACGCGTCCCGCCGTGGAAGCGGGCGAGAAGCTCGGCTTCCTCCCCGGCGACCTGCAGAGCAAGGTTGACCCCTACCTCAGACCGCTGTACGACGCGCTCTTCGACATGCTGGGCGCAGAGACCTACCAGAAATATCTGGAACGCGGCAACATCGAGGTCGCGCCGCTCGCCTACATGCGCGGCAGAACTCTCGACGACAGCTTCATCATCCTTGATGAAGCCCAGAACACCACCTCGGAGCAAATGAAAATGTTCCTCACCCGACTGGGCAACAACTCCAAAATGGTCATCACAGGCGATATCACCCAGATCGACCTGCCCGCGGGCGCGAAATCCGGCCTGAAAGAAGCGGTGCGGATCCTCAAGGGGATCAAGGGCATCGAGCGGCTGACCTTCTCGGAGAAGGACGTTGTCCGCCACAGGCTGGTACAGGACATCATCCGCGCGTATGAAAAGGCGCAGGAGAGGAATCGGACGTAAGCCCGATCCCGTCGTTTGCCACAGGATCACATTCGGTAATGATTGACGGCTTTATGCTGAATTGATTTATAGACAGAAGACAGTTTACAGAGGATATTATTAGAATAGGCTCCAGCTTACAGCACAAAACCGTCGGCAAACCGTATTTTAATCGTTCCTAACCTTATCCCGTTGGATAAGCCGCAAAGAGAGCAGGGATTATCATGATGATGATGGCAATGGCAAACGACAAGGTAAGAGTGATCATCACGGACGGCCAGAAGAAGGTGCGCATCCCCACCGGACTGCGTATGCTGGTTCGCCGCGCGTGCATCGCCGTTTTGAGAGAGGAAAAATTCGAGGGCAACGCGGAGGTCTGCGTGACCTTCGTCGACAATGAGGAGATCCACCGACTGAACAAGGAATTCCGCGAGAAGGATTCCGCGACGGACGTGCTGTCCTTCCCGCTCGGGGAGTACGGCATATACGACGTCAACCCCGACACCGGCGCAAAGCAGCTCGGCGACGTCGTGATCTCGCTGGAACGCGCCGAGGAACAGGCAGCGGAATTCGGCCACAGCCTCCAGCGCGAGGTCTGCTACCTCACCGTCCACAGCATGCTCCACCTCCTCGGCTACGACCACATGGAGCCGGAGGAAAAGGCAGTCATGCGCAAGAAGGAGGAGAGCGTCATGTCTTTGATCGGTCTGACGCGTATCTGATCATTAGAACAGCAACACCAAGGGCGCACGCTCAGCGTGCGCCTTTTCCATGAAGCCGCATGATCGTAGGGACGACCATCGGTCGTCCGTAGAAACGCTGTATTCCTATCTGCGGTTTCAACGGTCATCAACGCCCGTCAAAATGCGGATGAGCAATGCTCATCCCTACAAGATCAATAGGATGTGACCCATATGAACCCAAAGCTCAAGGAGTTGCGGCAGAAGGCGATGGCGCTGCCGCTGCAGCCCGGCGTCTATATCATGAAGAACAAGCGCGGCGAGATCATCTACATCGGCAAAGCCAAGAAGCTGAAGAACCGCGTCAGCCAGTATTTCGGCTCTCAGAACAACCACACCGAAAAGGTGCGCCGCATGGTGGATAATGTCGACGATTTTGAGTACATTATTACCGACAGCGAGTTTGAGTGCCTGATCCTCGAGTGCTCGCTGATCAAGCAGCACACCCCCAAATACAATATCCTGTTGAAGGACGACAAGGGCTACAGCTACATCCGCGTGACGAACGAGGAATGGCGCAGGCTCAGCTACGTCCTCCAGAAAGCCGACGACGGCGCGCGCTACATCGGACCCTACAAATCGAGCTGCTACGTCAAATCCTCGGTCGATGAAGCCAACAAGATCTTCGGTCTGCCGACCTGCAACCGCCGGTTCCCGGAGGATTTCGGGCGCTGCCGCCCCTGTCTGAACTTTCACATCAAGCAGTGCTGTGCGCCCTGCACCGGCCGCGTGAAGCTCCGCGACTACAACGAGCGCGTGGAAAATGCGCTGAAATTCCTCTCCGGCGACAGCTCCGAGATGCTGCGGGAGTTACAAGATCGCATGACCGCCGCGGCGGAGGCGCTGGACTTTGAGCGCGCCGCGCGCTACCGCGACCAGATCGCGTCCATGAAGAAGCTCCGCGACAAGCAGAAGGTCGTCGATATCAACGTCGACGAGCTGGACGTTATCGCCGTCGCTCTCGAAGGGAGCAAGGGCTCGGCCACCGTCCTGCGCTTCAACGAATCCCGCCTTTACGACACCGAGAATTTCATCATCGACGACGTAGACGATACGGTCGATTTCCGCTCCCAGTTCATCCTGCGCTACTACACCCTGCGCTCTGAGATCCCCTCTCACATCGCCCTCGACGGCGAGATCGAGGACTTTGAGGACACCGAGCGCTGGCTCACCGAGAAGAAGGGCAAGCGCGTTTACCTCAACATTCCCCAAAGGGGCGTGCAGAAGAACCTCGTCGACATGTGCGCCAAAAACGCCTTCGAAGCCCTCGGACAGCTCCGCGGTGTGACCGGAAAACAGCTCAGCGTGCTCGACGAGCTGAAAAACCTCCTTGGTCTCGACAAGCTCCCTGAGTACATCGAGAGCTACGATATCTCTAACCTCGCGGGCGCGGACAACGTCGCGGGCATGGTGGTCTTTGAGAACGCCCGTCCGCTGAAAAGCGCCTACCGCAAGTTCAAGATCAAGTCCTTCCCCGGTCAGGACGACTACGGCTCGATGGCGGAGGTGCTCACCAGAAGACTGGACGAATACAAGAAAGCACAGGAGGAAGGCGTGGAGACCGGCTTCGGCAGACTTCCCGACCTGATCCTGCTCGACGGCGGCAAAGGCCAGGTCAACGCCGTCCTACCCGTGGTCGCGGCGTCGGGCTTGCCGATCCCCGTGTTCGGCATGGTCAAGGACGACCACCACCGCACCCGCGCCATCGTGAACGAGGAGGGCGAGATCGCCATCCGCCCCAACCGCGCGGTATTCACCTTCGTCACCAGCATCCAGGACGAGGTGCACCGCTACTCCATCGGCTTCAACCGCCAGCAGCGGAAAAAGGTGCTCGGCTCGTCCTTGGAGGAGATTCCCGGCATCGGCAGAAAACGCGCGAAGGAGCTGATGCGCTTCTTCCGCACCATCAAGAACATCTCCGCGGCGTCGGTTGAGGAGCTGGAGCAAGCCCCCGGCATGACCCACCCCGCCGCCGTCAGCGTATACAATTATTTTCATGAGGAATAGAACTAACCTCACAGAGGAGCAACACCCCGGGCTCCCTTTGGTAAAGGGAGCTGTCGCCGTTAAGGCGACTGAGAGATTGCATAAATGGAGCGCGTCGAGCGCGACCAACCGAAGGAATAGAACTAACCTCATAGAGGAGCAGCACCCCAGGCTCCCTTTGGTAAAGGGAGCTGTCGCCGTTAAGGCGACTGAGGGATTGCATAAATGGAGCGCGTCGAGCGCGACCAACCGATTCAGGTGCTTTTCATGAACAGACCGCATAATAAAGAGCATGTAATGTTTGCAAAAGAACTCAGAAAAAATATGACCAAAGAAGAAAACCATCTTTGGTATGACTGCCTGAGACTGTACCGTCAAGCCTATCACGCTCCGTTCATCCGACAAAAGATCATCGGAAAATATATTGCCGATTTCTACTGCCCGAAGGCAAAGCTGATCATTGAGCTTGACGGTTCTCAGCATTACACGGAAGAAGCGCTGCTTTATGATGAACAGCGTACAAAATATTTTGAAGCTCTAGGGATCGCCGTAGTTCGCTATACCAACCTGGATATCCATACTCGTTTTCGTGAAATCTGCGATGATATCCTTTTAAAAGTAACAGAGCGTATCAAGGCTCTGCAAGAATAAGGTGGCTGCCTGCGGCAGCATCTATACAATCCCTCAGTCGCCTTACGGCGACAGCTCTCCGGTGTATGGATTCTGAGAACCAAAACAAGTTTTGGACAGAATCTCACCTTTACCAAGGGGAGCCATTACCTTTGATTAGGAGGCTAATTATGCGCGTTATCACCGGCTCTGCACGCGGCAGAGTGCTGGAAACCTTAAAGGGCGACGATATCGTCCGCCCCACCACCGACAAAGTCAAGGAGGCTGTGTTCTCGTCCATCCAGTTCGAGCTGGAGGGGCGCGACTTCGTGGACGTTTTCGCCGGGAGCGGTCAGATGGGCATCGAGGCGCTCTCCCGCGGTGCGAAAAGCGCCCTTTTCCTCGACGCGTCCAGGAAGGCGGTCGCGGTCATTGAACGCAACCTGAAGGTTACAAATCTGCAACCTTTTGCGACCGTCGTCTGCGCGAACTCCCTCGCCTACCTCAAAAACACCACCCGGGAATTCGACGTCGCCTTCCTCGATCCGCCATATAACAAGGGGATTCTACAGGAAGCGCTCCCGATAATTGCACAAAGAATGAAAAAAACCGGGGTCATTATTTGTGAAAGTGCATTAAATGATAATTTATTACAAAAATATTACAATTTTACTCTTGACAGAGAGCGTACCTATGGTAAAATAAGGGTAAGCACATATCGTCATGAAGATTTTGCGGAAGGATGATTTGTGCGGTACAAAAGGAGAATTATCAAGGATTGACTATGCACAATACCGTGATCTGCCCCGGCAGCTTTGATCCCGTGACCCTCGGTCATATCGACATCATCACCCGCGCGAGCAGAATGTTCGACCACGTTATCGTCGGCGTTTTTGTCAACGCGGAGAAGCACCCCGTTTTCTCGATCGAGGAACGCGTGGAATTTCTGAAAAGGACTGTCGGCGATCTCCCGAACGTGGAGGTCATCAGCTGTGACGGGCTTCTGGCGCAGTGTGCCCGCGATCTGGGCGCGTCCGCCGTTGTCAGAGGACTGAGAGCGGTCTCGGACTTTGAATATGAATTCCAGATGGCGCTGACCAACCGCAAGCTCAATCCCGATCTGGACACCGTCTTTCTGGCGAGTGATGCGAGCTACACCTATTTGAGCTCCTCCATTGTCAAGAACGTCGGTTACCACGGCGGCGATATCTCCAACTTTGTGCCCGCGTGTATTCATGACGAGATTTTCAAGAGAATCAACAGGAAAGGAAACCGATAAAATGAGAGTAGACGAACTGATTGAGGAATTACAGAACCTTGTAGCTGATGCGAAAACCCTTCCTCTGACCGGCGGTAAAGTGCTGATCGAGGCTGATAAGATCTACGACATCCTGGACGAGATCCAGGACACCCTTCCCGCTGAGGTCAGACAGGCGAAGAACATCGTCGCCGACCGCAGCCAGATCATCTCCGAGGCGAAGAAGGAAGCCGAGGACATCATCCGCGGCGCCGAGGAGCGCAAGAAGCAGATGATCGACCAGAGCGAGATCATGCGTGAAGCAAAGACAGAGGCCGCCGAGCTGATCAACGACTCCAAGGTCAAGGCGAGCGAGATCCGCAAGGCTGCGAACGACTACGTCGAGAACGTCATGAAGCGTACCGACGAGGCGATCACCGCCCAGCTCACCGAGCTACGTAAGACCCGCCAGAATCTGAGGATCACCAAAAAGTCATAAAACAGAGGGCTGCCTCAACGTCAGTTGTCGGCAGCCCTTGATTTTTCATCGTTGCGAACCAAGCTCGCAACAAACCGATTACAAAGAGGATATTATGGAATATACCCTGATCCGCTCCAAGCGGAAAACGGTCTCGCTGGAGCTCAAGGAGGACGGCGTCCTCGTCCGTGCGCCGCTGAGGATGCCGAAGCGCGATATCGACGCCTTCGTCAAGAAGCATGAGGGCTGGATCGCGTCCCATCAAAAGAAGGTCGAAGCGCGCAAGGCGCTCCGCGACGCGACCCCCAAGCTCACGGAGGAGGAAATGCGCGCGCTCGCCAAAAGAGCCGCCGACTACATCCCGCAGCGCGTGCGCCTTTACGCCGAGCGTATGCACCTCACCTATGGGCGCATCACCATCCGCTTCCAGAAAACCCGCTGGGGCAGTTGCTCTTCAAAGAAGAATCTCAACTTCAATGCCCTCTTGATGCTGACCCCGCCCGAGGTGATCGACAGCGTGGTCGTCCACGAGCTGTGCCACCTCACCGAGATGAACCACAGCCCGCGCTTCTACGCGCTCGTCCGCGCCGCCTATCCCGACTACGATCGCTGGAACAATTGGCTCAAGCAAAACGGACCCGCCATCATGGCAAGGATCGCAGGATAAAGTAAACCGCCGCAGATCCTGCGGCGGTTTCAGTTTGTCTAAAAAGTAGTTTGTCAGCCCCTCTGACAGAGGGGAAGGCGTCTCCGCCGAGAAAGCAAGCAAGATGAACACAAGTAAAGCGTAATTATCTTCCTGCGGGAGAGAGATAACGCAACACATTGTGATAATCCACGACTGCCCCAATGAACGTTGTAGGATGATCGTAGGGATGACCATTGGTCATCCGCAGAATGCCGGGCGTTGATAGCAGATTAAACCGCAGATAGGAAATAATACGCTCCTACACGCGGACGGTCAATGACCGTCCCTACAATCTGTCACTACAGAGAATATCTCTGTTTAAAGTCCTGCCCGCACGCCCTGCGACACGCATGTCCGTCAGAGGGGGCTGGATAGGTTTTCCGTTTCCTGTTATCTAAACATCACGACGGGCTGTAGGTGATGGAGAAGCCCTCCGTGTAATACCAGCTCAGGTGGTTGCCGTTCGCGTCCATCGCGCGGATGGTGTAGGTGTAGCGCTTTCCGGGGGTGACGGCGGTGTGCACATAGGAAGTCCCTGCGGTGTCGATAATCTTCGTCCAGGTTCCCGAGACCTTGTAGTACAGGCGGTACTGGGACGCACCCTTGATCTTGTCCCATGTCAGACTCACACCGTTCGCGGTGCTTTTCAACTGCAGCCGCGGCGCTGCGTAATACTTTATCGTCTTTCCCGCACGGTAGGAGCTCGCGTAGCTCTCTCCGTCCGCGGAGATACAGCGCACGGTGTACTTATAGACCTTATCGGAGCTGACGTTCTTATCGAGATAAGAGGTCGCGGCAGTGTCGGCGAGCCGCTTCCATGCTTTGCCGTTATGGTAGAACACGCGGTATTTCTCCGCGCCTTGAACCGCGTCCCAGCTGATGCTCACGCCGTTCGCGGCTTTGCTGAGGCTGAACGTCGGCGCGGCGACGTAACGGATGGAAAAGCCGCTGTAATACCAGCTCATGTGCTTGTTGTTCGCGTCCATACTGCGGATCGTGTAGGTATAGGTCTTACCGGAGACGACGTTCGTGTCGATACATCCGTTTTCCGCGGTATCGGTCAGCTTCGTCCAGCCGCTCGTGCCCTTATAGTAAACGCGGTATTTCGCGGCGTTCTTCGTGCTGTTCCATTTCAGCGATATGCCGTCCGTCCCGAGCGAGAGCTTGATCTGCGGCGCGGCGTAGTAGGTCGCGGTCTTGCCGACGGTATCGTAATCGCCGACCTCCCGCGTTCCGTCTGCGGAGATACAGCGCACGGTATAGGTGAAGGTCGAGCCGTCCGGAATATAGGTGTCGAGATAGGAGGTCTCGTCCGTATCGTCGATCGCCGTCCAGCCGTCCTTACCTTTATAATAGACGCGATAATTCACCGCGCCGGGCACAGCGTCCCAGCTTATGCGGATGCCGCCCACAGCGGTCGCGGCAGTCAGCGACGGCGTTCCGATCGCCGCCTGATAGATATTCTCCGTGTAGGAGAAGCGGTCGTCCACCTTATTATATGCGCCGTCCACGACCGTCGCGCCGTCGATATCCTCCACATAGCGCACCTTTGCCGAGAAAGTATACGCGCCGGGCTTCTCGATGCAGAAGATCAGCTTGATCATCGCCCGTTCGGTGCTGAAATCAAAGCCGGAAACACTCGCGAAATTCGCGACGTAGCCGTCGAGCCCAAGAGCGCTGTCGCCCTCTGAGCGCAGCAAAACGGTCGAAGCCCCGGTATAGGGCGCGATCGCGGAGAGGTTCTGCTCCAATGCCTTCTGCGTATAACAGCTCATGCCGTCAAAGTCAAAGGGCAGCTCCGCCTGCGCGGTCGCGAGCTTCTTGCCCGTATAGGACAGCGAAAGATTATATTGCAGGTAATCGCCGACGGACGCCGCATAGGTGCGATCGCCGACCGTCACCGTCGCGCGGGTGTCCTCCGCGGCGACCGAAACGGCACAGACCGACGCCGCCGTCAATAGCATGCAAAGCGTCAAAACCAGAGAGATCATGCGCTTCATATCGTTTCCTCCTGTATACCGAGCTCGGTATTATCTGCTGTTTTTCACGCGCTTATAGCGGAAGAGCGTGTTCTCCGCCCATTCACGGTCGATCTTGATGAAGCCGCTGAGCTTCTTGTCGTTGCCGCAGATGGCGTTCACGATCTTCATGCTCTTGCGGTAGATCTCCAGCCGTGCGCTCTGCACATACGGCTCGCTGTTCTCGCCCACGAAGAAGGTGAAGCCGATGGTATTCTCCTCGCGGTTATACATCGTCAGATAACCCTGAGAGACGCGCCCGACGTCGAGCTTTCTCGCGACCATCTCGCTGATGGCATACTTGGTCAGCTCCACCGCCATGTCGTCCAGCCCCGACTCGAACACAAAGATCTTCTCCTTGAGGGAGTTGAAGTCTGCCGCGATGCGCTTGCGGATGCCCTTGAGGTTGCGGTAGTCATTCTCCAGCGCCCTGTCCTCAAGCTGAAAGCGGTCGATCTGCGGGATCAGGTATACCATAAAGCGGGTTTTCATATCATTATAAAGCAGGGGATAGTTATACTGCGCCTGATAGCCGCAGCTCTCGCAGGTGAAGGAGAGCAGCCGCCCTGAGAGCAGGTCCTCCTTGAACTGCGGATCGTTGGTCGCATTGATGCTGATATACAGATGTGCACCCGTATTATGACCGCATTTCGGACAGGTCACATCCTTGGAGATCACGTTTGACATAAGTATCACGCCCGTAGATGATGATTAATTCCCTACCATTCTAACATATTTTCATCAAAAAGCAAATTATTTTACTAACATTTACAATTTGTTATTGATTTTCCGCGCAATAAATGTAATAATAATATTAATAGGCAGGCGTATACTGTTTTGCCGGACTATCATATTCAATAACTGGTCGCTGACCGCTGACCACCGGTCACTGACCTTTCGGAGGTACGATTATGGAGAACTTCATCAACAATTTCAAAAACGGTCTGACCTTTGTCGGAGACACCATTTCCGAGATCGCTTCTTCCGTTGCGGAGAAGAACCGTCTGCGCGTACAGCTCAGCCACATCAAGGGGCTGATCAAGGCGGATTCCGCGACCCGCGATCAGGCTTATATCGAGCTGGGCCGCTATTTCTATGAGAATATGCGTCAGGACACCACCGCCGAGAACGAAGCCATCTGCGCTGTCATCGACGCGGCGAACGACCGCATCAGCAAGGCGTCCCTCAAGTACGTCGAGCTGCTGAACATCCAGAACGACACCAAGATCCGCTCCGAGAACGCCGAGCGTCTGGCGAAGGCTGTTTCCGAGAAGGCTTCCGAAGCCGCGAAGGCCGCGAAGGCAAAGGGCGCCGAGGCGCTCGATAAGGCGAAGGATTTCGCCGCCGCTACCGCCGAGAAGGCGAAGGCGACCGCCAACGATCTGAAGGAGAAGGCGAAGGACAAGGCGTCCGACCTCAAGGACATGGCTGCCGACAAGGTCGAGGACGTCAAGGAGCGCTTCGATCCCGAAGCGAACGCGGATCTCAAGGAGCTGATCGCCGCCGAGCAGGAGAAGGCTGAGGAGGCCGCCGAGACCGTCGAGGAAGCGGTCGAGGAAGCTGCCGAAAAAGCCGAGGAGACCGCAGAGAAAGCCGCCGAGGCTGTCCAGGAGGTCGTCGTTCCCGAAACGACCGATGAAGAATCCCCCGACGACATCGGCTTCTGATAACGGATAACACAGGGCTGTCGCATTAAGCTTAGCGATAGCCCTTTTTATTTGATCGACAAGAACAGGAGACCCATATGAGAAAAAAGGAGATCGCGCTCGCCGCGGTCGAAGCGCTGAAAAATGAATATCCCGACTCCATCTGCTCTCTGGAGTATACCGACCCGCTCCAGTGTCTCGTCGCGACGCGCCTCTCCGCCCAGTGCACCGACGCACGCGTGAACATGGTCACTCCCGCGCTCTTTGAACGCTACACCTGCGCGGAGGATTTCGCCGCGTCCACACCCGACGAGGTCGCCGAGTACATAAAATCCTGCGGGCTGTATAAGACCAAGAGCCGCGATATCGTCGCGATGGCGCGCGTGCTGGTCGACCGCTACGGAGGCGAGGTACCCTCCACCCTCGACGAGCTGACCGCCCTGCCGGGCATCGGGAGAAAGACCGCCAACCTCGTGATGGGCGATATCTTCGGCATGCCGGGCGCGGTCGTCGTCGACACCCACTGCATCCGCATCACCCGCCGGCTGGGTCTGCACGACGAGACCGACCAGAAGAAGATCGAGCTGATCCTGCGCTCTCTGCTCCCGTCTAACGAGAGCAACGATTTCTGCCACCGTCTCGTCCTCCACGGCAGAGCCGTCTGTACCGCCAGGAAAGCGATGTGCGAGAGCTGCTGTATGCAGTCCTTCTGCCGCAAAAAGCCGTAGACCGCTCTCCTTTCGCGCAACATTCACAAAACATTCATAAATCGTTCACACCGTTTTACACATTTCGTCACATACCTATGCTATGATAATGACATCAAAGGAAAGGGAGGTGACAAAATGAGCGCCGAGAAGAAGTCGTCTGTGTTAGTATGCGTGACGGGTCAGTATGACTGCGACCGTCTGATCGAAGCCGGATTCGAGAGGGCAGTCGAGCTTGGCTGGGATCTGCATGTTTTCTGCGTCCACACCCCGACCAACGATCTGACCTGCTTCTCCGATGAGATCGAGTACCTCTACCGTACCGCAAAAAGCCTGGGCGCCGATATGACAATATCCTTCAGCGGTAACGCAGCGAGAGCGGCAGCCGACTTCGCCCGCACAGTCAACGCGAAGCACCTGATCACCGGTATGCCGGACGAGAGACCCAACGGTTTCGTCCTCACCGTGCAGGAGATGCTGCCGAGACTGCAGATTACGACGGTAACAAAAGAAGGCGACAGGCTCCTGTATACCTTGAATGCAGAGACCCGCGCCTACGCATAACAAAACTATTTCAATTTCAACTCAATTTTCATATAATCAAATTTCATCAGAAAAGACCGTCCGAAAGGGCAATATCATTAAGTTAGCCAGAGGCTCCCTTTGGTAAAGGGAGCTGTCGGCGTTAGCCGACTGAGGGATTGTATCAATTGACCGAGCGTCAGCGAGATACATTTCCTAACTTAATGTTATTGTCCGAAAGGGCGGTCTTTGACTATATAGCAGATTTTATTTGTGTTGGTTTCCGCAAAAATGCAGGGGGCGTCCGGCGCCTGCCAAGATTGATAAGCCGAATTTTGCCGAAACATTGCCATTTTCAGCAGATTCGGATATCTACAGTCACCCTACCCCTCGTGCGCCTTCATTCCGTTCATGATCGCCTCGCGCTCGGCGCAAAGCTCTCTGTGCAATTCCGCCGAGGTAAAGGTGAGGTTCGTCGGCGTGCTCACTGCCTTGAGCGCAACGCCCAGCTTCTTCTTCCGCACGCGGTTGAGGAACAGATCCAGCATCCCGCCGCGCAGGTCATGCAGATAGAGCATCTCGTCCGCAAAATCCTCAGCGGTCATTTCCTCTCCGTCCTCGCTCAGTCCGAGCACCGCGCCCAGCGTGCGTCCATAATCCGCCTTTTCCACTGTCACCGCCTCTAAAAACATCTCGCGGCAGAGGTTTTTCAGCTTGATCTCCTTCTCGGGACTCAGGTTGTACATCAGCACTGTCGCCATATTTTTATCCTCCGTTTTGTCAAATTTACAGTTTGTTAATACAATCCTACCATATTTGGCGGTTTATTGCAATTATGTAATTTGACTTTCATTTTGTCGCAATTTATAATTATTATAGAGAATTATAGCGTTTTGCTTGCTTACTGTATTACCTAAAAAGGGGTGTTGCCAATGAAAAGGAAAATCACAGCGCTCGGCGCGATTTTGCTCATATTCTGTCTGCTGTTCAGCATGACGGCGATCGCCGCCGAAAACACGGATCAAAAAACCGAGAGCCTCACGTCGACCGGCATCGGAGCGCCGATGTTCAGCGCGATCGAGCCGTGCTCCGAGGGACTGCTCATCAGCTGGAAGGCGATCAGCGGCGTGCCGAGCTACCGCCTCTACCGCCGCTATGACGACGGCCGCGGCTGGGTCGCATTCAAGGACACCTCCGCGCTGTCCCTGATCGACAGCAACGTCATTGACGGCAATACCTACCGCTACCGTCTCGCGGGCGTGAGCAGCTCCGGCACCGTCCTCACCGCGACCGCGTCCACAGAGTACACCTACGCGAATCTCCCGCACATCACCTCCGCCGAGGTCGTCCAAAACGGCGTCCGCATCCAATGGACAAAACCCGAGAGCGCGTACAGCGTCGCCGTATTCCGCAAGGACAGCGGCTGGACGCGCCTGACTTCATCGACCGGCACGACCTACACCGACGCCTCCGCCACCAGGAACGGCTCCTATACCTACACCCTTCGCTCGCTCAACCAAAGCGGCGCCTACGTCAGCGATTACTACGACGAGGTCGGCTTCACCATCCGCCGCGTCGCCACACCCTCCCTGACGGTCTCCCCCGGTGAGGGCGGTCTCAGCGTCAGTTGGAAAGCGGTCGAGAATGCGGAGAAATACCGCGTGTTCGTGAAGGACGGCAACAGCTGGGCGAGAATCGCCGACACAGACAAGACCTCTTATCTCGATACCTCCGCACCCTCCGGCGCCGTCCGCACCTACACCGTGCGCTGTGTCACCGCTGACGGAAAGACCTACACCAGCTATTATGATACCGCCGGCAAGAGCGCGTCCTACATCGCCGCTCCCGTCCTGCGTTATGCGGAAGCCGCCAACAACGGCGTGAAGGTCGTCTGGAATGCTGTGGAAGGCGCGGCAAAGTACCGCGTGTTCCGCTATGCGGGCAGTAACTGGAAGCGCATCGGCGACACCGCCGCCGCCACCTTTACCGATACCTCCGCCGCTCCCGGCGCAGAATATACCTACACCGTCCGCTGTCTTGATGCAGACGGCGCATACATCAGCAGCTTTGACCACAAGGGCGTGAGTCTCAGCTATCTCCCGATGCCCGTTCTGAAAACCGCCTCCTGCGGTACAGAGGGCGTCAACCTTAGCTGGAACGCGATAGACGGCGCTGAAAAGTACCGCGTCTATCGCCGCACCACCGGCGGCTGGGCAAGACTGACCGATACCGAAGAGACAGCCTTCACCGATCAGAGCGCGTCCTCCGGCACGACCTACACCTACACCGTCCGCTGTCTCAACGCTGACGGCACGCTCTTCACCAGCGGTCACACCTCCGGCAGGAGCGTCGCTTATGTTGCCGCACCCACCGTGAAGGCGACCTATGCCACAGGCGGCGTACAGCTCAGCTGGAACGCCTCCGCGGGCGCGGGCCGCTACCGCGTTTATATGCAGACCGCAAGCGGCTGGAAGCGACTCTCCGAGACGACCGCGACCTCCTACCTCGATACATCCGCTGTTTCCGGCTCCACCTACACCTACACCGTCCGCTGCCTGGATGAAAAGGGCGCCGCCTTTGTCAGCGCGTTCAAGCCCTCCGAGCCCTTCACCTATATTTCCGCTCCCGATTTCACCCTCACCCGAAACGAGAAGAGCGTGACCGTCAGCTGGCAGACACATACAGGCGCGGAGCTGTACCGCGTTTACCGCATGACCGACAGCGGCTGGAAGCGCCTTGCCGATACGACCGGGACCGCTTATGAGGACACATCCGTCGTCTCCGGCAACACCTATACCTATACCGTCCGCTGTCTGAACAAGGACGCGACCGCCTTCACCTCCGGCTACCACAGCGGCAAGAGTATCCGCTTTGTGGAGATGCCGAGGATCAGCGCGGTCGAGAAATCCGCCGAGGGCGTGACCCTCAAGTGGAACGCCGTCAGCGGCGCCGTGAAATACCGCGTCTACCGCATGACCGACAGCGGCTGGAAGCGCCTCGCCGACACGACCGAGACCGCTTACCTCGATACCACCGCCCTCTCCGGCGGCAGCTATGTCTACACCCTGCGCTGTGTCAACGCGGCAGGCAACGCCTTTGAATCGGCCTACGACCCGAACGGCGTCGCGTTAAAATTCGTCACCACCCCGACCGGACTGAAGGCGGCGCCCTCCGGCAACGCCGTCCTGTTCAGCTGGAAACCCAGTCCCGGCGCTGAGAAATACCGCGCCTACTACTACGGCGAGAAGGGCTGGACAAAGTTCGCCGAGACTACCGAGACCTCCGTCACGGACGCTTCCATCCCCTCCGGCGCCACCCGCCGCTACACCGTGCGCTGTATCACCGCGGACGGCAAGGAGTTCACCTCCGGCTACGACCGCGACGGCGTCACCTGCACCTTTACGGAGCTGCCCGTCCTCAAACAGCCCACGCTCGAGAAGGACGGCGTGCGCCTGAGCTGGAGCGCGTCCGAGGGCGCCGCGAAATACCGCGTCTACTACTACGGCGCGAAGGGCTGGACGAAGTTCGCCGAGACTACCGAGACCACCGCCAAGGATCTCTCCATCTCCTCCGGCACGACCCGCCGCTACACCGTGCGCTGTCTCTCCGCGGACGGCAAGGTCTTTACCTCCGACTTTGATCGCGACGGCAAGAGCGTCTACTATGTCGCCGCCCCGAAGATCACCAATGTCAGCACCACTGCTGAGCGCGTCTCCCTCACCTGGGATCAGCCGAACGGCGCGGACAGATACCGCGTCTACAAGAAGGTCGACGGCAAGTGGAAGAAGCTGACCGAGACCGCCTCCAACTCCTACACCGATTCCTCCGTCTCTCTCGGCGGCGTCTACGTCTATACCGTGCGCTGTCTGAACAGCGGCGGCGCCTTCGTCAGCTGGTATGACGAGGAGGGCTGCACCGTGACTGTGATCGAACAAGCAAAGGATTTCCAATACTACAACCAGCTCGACTACGACTACCCCTTCGGCGACGACACGATCGCCTACTCCGGCTGCGGTCCGACCTGCATGGCGATGGTCGCGTCCACCATCACCGGGCGCACGATCACCCCGATCGACGCCGTCTGGTGCGGCAACGACTACTACGTCGACCACGTCGGCACGCGCTGGGACTACTTCTACGTTGCGGCCGACCGCTTCGGCGTCGACCTCGTCGCCCAGTATGACGAGACCTCCTTCTCCGCGGTGATCGACGAGCTGAAAAAGGGCAGATATGTCATCAGCGCCCAGCGATACGGCCTCTTCACCAGCGGCGGCCACTTCATCGTGCTAGCGGGCGTCGACGAGAACGGCAAGGTCATCGTCTATGACCCCAACGGCTGGAAGGGCTATATCGGCACCGCATTCGACCCGGACGACGTCTCCGTCTCCGGCACCCAGTACTGGGTTTTTGATGAAAAATAACCGCCTTCATCCAACCCTCGACAATCCTTCAAACAAAGAACAACACCTTCCGGAAAGGAAACAGCTATGCTCAAACAATATCTGGAGGTCGGCAAGATCGTCGGCACCCACGGCGTGCGCGGCGAGATGCGCGTCGAGTGCTGGGCGAACTCCCCCGACTTTCTCCGCAAATTCAAGAAGCTCTATCTGGACGAGGGGCAAAAGGCGCTCTCCGTCACCTGCCGTCCGCATAAGAATATCGCGCTCGTGACCGCGCAGGGCGTGGACTCCATCGAGGCCGCCGACGCCCTGCGCGGCAAGATCCTCTACATCGACCGCGCCGACGTCCGCCTCTCCGAGGGCGAACACTTTGTGCAGGACATCATCGGGCTTTCTGTCACCGATGCGGACACCGGCGCCGTCTACGGTACCGTCAAGGACGTCCTCAAAACCGGCTCCAACGACGTTTACGAGATGGCGGATCAGGACGGCAAGCTCTTTTACATCCCCGTCATCCCCGATATCATGGCGGGCTTCGACTTTGAGAAGGGCACGGTCTACATCCGCCCCATGAAAGGACTTTTCGACGATGCGGATTGACATTATCACCCTGTTTCCGGAAATGTGCGAGTCCGTCCTCTCTGAGAGCATCATCGGCAGAGCGCGGAAGGCGGGCGCCATCGACATCCGCTGTCACCAGCTCCGCGACTTCGCCTTTGATAAGCACCGCCGCGTCGACGACACGACCTACGGCGGCGGGATGGGCATGCTCCTGATGGCAGAGCCGATCGCCCTCTGCTTTGAGAGCATCTGCGAGGAGCTGGGCGAAAAGCCCCATTTCATCTATCTTTCCCCAAAGGGCAAGACCCTCACCCAGGGCAAGCTGCGTGAGCTGTCACAGGCACATGAGAACATCTGTCTCTTATGCGGCCATTACGAAGGCGTCGACCAGCGCGTGCTGGACAAATACGTCGACGAGGAGATCTCCATCGGCGACTACGTTCTCACGGGCGGCGAGCTGCCCGCCTTGGTGCTGGCGGATTCCCTCGCGCGTCTGCAGCCCGGCGTGCTCAGCGACGACGAGTGTTTTGAGCTCGAGAGCCACTACGACGGACTGCTCGAGTACCCCCAGTACACGAAGCCCAAGATCTGGCGCGGCGTCGACATCCCCGAGGTGCTCTTCTCCGGCCATCATGAGAACATCCGCAAATGGCGGCGCGAGCAGAGCATTGTGGAAACTGCCAAAAAGCGACCCGATATGCTGTCCGGCGCCACCCTCACCCCTGCGGAGGAACAGCTCGCCCTCTCCGTCATACATGACCAAAACGGCGAGGATTCCCCATCCTAACCCTCATTCTATGCGGTTTTTCACGGTCGAGTTGGTAGTAACGAACAAATAGTTATCAACTCATTAGGCATTTTGCACAATATCAAACTTCAATCAAATTCTTGTGTTAGATATCAAAACAAAATTGGTTTTCCCCTGTTGACCAAACGCATTTTGCAGGATATAATAAGTAAGCAACGCAACAATTGCATATTTTTGCTGTATTAATATCGAGAAAAAAGAGGGTTAAATTATGTACGTTAAGGAAGTTTTAGTTCAGAACAAGGCCGGCTTACATGCACGTCCCGCGACTTTCTTCATTCAGAAGGCGAATGAGTACAAGTCTTCCATCTGGGTAGAGAAGGATGAGAGAAAGGTCAACGCGAAATCTCTCCTCGGCGTTCTTTCCCTTGGTATCATCGGCGGCACCAAAGTCAAGATCTTTGCCGACGGCGCTGACGAGGTCGACGCGGTAGAAGGTCTGGTTGAGCTGATCAACACCGGCTTCGCCGAGTAATCAAAAAAGTATAGGCTCTATAATAAATGTTGGGGTAACAAATAGAGCCTACAAAGAATAAAGTGAAAAAAAGTAGAGCATATTTGCACCAAATCCGTTAAAATGGAAT